>CAIOSU010000131.1 GCA_903861055.1 uncultured bacterium | reverse complement strand
CCAAAGATTGGAACGAGGTATATAGTTTCTTGAAACAAACGGGCCGCAAAGCCAGGGGAAATAGGAAAACAAAAGAGACGGACATTAACATCACTGTTGACCTAGAGAACCTTACTCCAACTAAAATAAGCACTGGTCTAGGCTTTTTCGATCACATGCTGGAGCAGATAGCCCGCCATGGTGGCATTGGCTTACAGGTTAATGTTGTAGGCGACTTGCACATTGACGAGCACCATACTATAGAGGATACTGCTTTGGCACTTGGTCAGGCATTAGATAAAGCCCTTGGAGAAAAGCGTGGCATCCAGCGTTATGGCTTTTGTTTGCCCATGGATGATTGTTTGGCACAAGTGGCTCTTGACTTTGGTGGCCGACCTTGGCTGGTTTGGGAAGTAGAGTTTACCCGTGACATGGTTGGCGATATGCCGACTGAAATGTTCTACCATTTCTTTAAATCGTTGAGTGATACGGCCCGCTGCAACCTTAACATTAAAGCAGAAGGCACCAATGAACACCATAAGATAGAATCTATTTTTAAGGCTTTTGCTAAGGCTTTGAAAATGGCGATTAAAGACGACGGAACTGGCGAATTGCCAAGCACAAAAGGAACGCTATGATTGCTATTGTTGATTATAACGCAGGTAATACCCAGAGCGTAATATTTGCACTACAACATTTAGGTGTTGATCCTGTGCTGACCCGCGACCCAGATGAACTTCGCAAAGCCGATAAGGTAATATTTCCAGGTGTGGGAGAAGCCTCAACAACGATGGATTTTCTGCGTGAACTGGAACTGGATACCCTTATTCCAAGCCTTACCCAACCTGTGTTGGGTGTATGCTTAGGCATGCAGTTAATGTGCGAATATTCTGATGAAGGCGAAACGCATGGGTTAGGTATTTTTCCGCATCGTGTGGTGAAATTTGAGCCCATAATGAAAGTGCCACACATGGGTTGGAACAATATCACCAGGGTAAAGGGGAAATTGTTTACACCCGATATGGAAGGTGGGCACGTTTACTTTGTGCATAGTTATTACGTTCCATTGGGGAGCGATACTACGGCTGTTTGCGATTATATTATGCCGTTCAGTGCCGCTATTCAAAAAGACAACTTTTACGCCATGCAGTTCCACCCTGAGAAATCGGGTTTATTAGGCGGGCAAATTCTTAAAAACTTCTTGGAGCTGTAATGAAAATCATCCCCGCTATTGACCTTATTGATGCTAAGTGCGTGCGCCTTACCCAAGGCGACTATAACCAGAAAACTATCTACAACGAAGACCCACTAGAGGTTGCCAAAGAGTTTGAAGGTGCTGGATTGACTCGTTTGCATTTGGTTGATTTGGATGGCGCCAAAGCCAAGAAAGTAATCAATTGGAAAGTGCTGGAGCGCATAGCCAATAATACTAGCCTAGTGATTGATTTTGGTGGCGGTGTGCGTACCAATGAAGATTTGGAAGTGGTTTTTAATAGTGGTGCAGCCATGGTTACCGCAGGTAGTATTGCCGTTACACAACCTGATACTGTTTCGCATTGGTTGGCGCGTTTTGGGGCAGATAAGATTATCCTTGGAGCCGATGTAAAAGGTGATTTCATCGCCATACACGGTTGGCAAGAAAAGGGCACCGTTAAGTGGCCCGCCTTCATCGAAGATTATACCCAAAAAGGCATAACCCAAGTTATCTGCACCGATGTAGCCAAAGACGGCATGCTACAAGGCCCGTCAATCGGTTTGTATAAGGACATCATGGCTGAGTTTCCCAAACTGCAATTGATAGCCAGTGGCGGCGTAAGCAACATGCACGACCTGCACCAACTCAATGAAATTGGTGTGGCAGGCACGATTCTTGGTAAAGCTATTTATGAGGGTAGGGTCACGTTGAAGGAGCTGTCCTCGTTTGTATAATAATCTCTAATCAATAGCCCACGGTATCCGCTCCATGTGGCTTACTTCGATGCTGGGCACATCAAAATCTTCTATTACGGTACCTTTTAGCAAATAACAGCCTTTTGATGGCATGCTGTTACGCGCCACCGATTGCGGAAAGTGCACAGTATCGAACAACTTCCCTTGGTGATCGATAAAACTCCCGAAAAACATGCGCTGGTTGGTGATGGTTACCACAGGCTTGAGTGTAACAAAGTAGCCCACTATATACACCACATTGCCCAAGTGCTCCATCAACTCATCGGCTATTACCAAGCCCTTGTATTGCTTCTTCATCAGGTTAAAGGGCGATGCAAACGGGAAACCCAGTATTTGCATTTCGTCAAAGGCGTCTTCGTTTTGGCCGTATTCCAGTTCGGGCAACTGCGTGGGTTCGGGTTTGGCTTTAAACAGCTCGGGCTTGGGGTCGGTTTTCTTGGTTTTCGAGAGGGCCATGTGTGCTTCCCACAAGAGTTCTTTGCTGCTCTTGCCCGTAAATCTAAAAGCCTTGATGCGGATAAGGATGCGCAACTGCTCTAACGAAATGGATACCCTCGTTATAAAATCCTGCAGACTGATGTAGGGCCCATTGCGCTGCCGTTCGGCTAGCAGTGTTTTTATAGTGTTGCGCTCTAGGTCTTTAATGAGGCAAAGAGCCATATATATAGTGCTGCCGCGCAGCACGCATAGGTCGTCGCTGTTGTTTACGCAAGGCAACTCAATGGTGGCGCCCAGCATACGCGCCTCGTGCAGGTAGTGCTCGATGGAGTAAAAGCCTCCAAAGTTGTTTACCACCGCCGTAATAAACTCAATAGGGTAGTAGGCGCGCAGGTAAAGGCTCTGGTAGCTCTCCACGGCAAACGATGCCGAGTGCCCCTTGGCAAACGAGTAGCCCGCAAAACTTTCCACCTGCCGCCATATCTCTTTGGCCTCTTCTTCGGGGTAGCCTCGTTCTTGGCAATTCTCAAAAAACTTATCCTCCACACGCTGAAACTCGGCCCGGCTCCGAAACTTGCCCGACATGCCCCGCCGCATCACATCCGACTCCTCCAAACTAAGCCCTGCATAGTAGTGGGCCACTTTTATCACATCTTCTTGGTACACCATTACGCCAAAAGTTTCGGGCATTATTTCCAGCAGCTTGGGGTGCGCCTCTAGGCGCTTGTCGGGGTAGCGGTACCGAAGAATATATTGCCGCATCATGCCCGAGCTGGATACGCCGGGCCGGATAACCGAACTGGCGGCCACCAACCCTAGATAGTCATCCACCATCAACTTGCGCATCAATTGCCGCATAGCTGGCGACTCCACATAAAAGCAGCCAATGGTATCGCCCGTTTTCAGCATTTGCTTGATTCGTAAATCCTCTTTAAAGGCCTTGATGTCGTGTATATCTATATCGATTCCTTGATTGGTTTTGATAAAGCCCACTGCATCTTTAATGTGCCCCAGGCCGCGCTGGCTCAGTACATCATATTTATACAGCCCCACATCTTCGGCCTCCAACATGGAGTACTGCGTAACCGGAAACCCCACGGGCGGCAGCTCCAATGCCGAGTAGCAGGTGATGGGCTCTTCGGAAATCAACACGCCGCAAGCATGCACCGTAAGCAAGTTGGGCAGCCCGTGAATGTGGGCAGCATAGTGCATTATCAGTTTGCCATATTGGTCTTGCTGTGGCGATGCGGTTTTGCGGTCGGCCTGTAGTTGGTCAATTTCGTGTGGGGGTAGGCCGAATACCTTACCAATCTCACGAATGGCGGCCTTGTGCTCGAAGGTACTGTATGCCCCCACCAAAGCGGTGTGGCCAGGGTATTTATCAAACAGATAGCGCCTTACGGTATCCCTATCGGTATGCGAAAAGTCGATGTCGAAGTCGGGTGGGTTCTTACGTGAGGGGTTAATAAAGCGCTCAAAGTATAGGTCCAGCTCCATAGGGTCCACATCGGTTATGCCCATGCAATAGGCCACCAAACTATTGGCACCGCTGCCCCTGCCCACATGGAAAAAGCCTTGCGAGCGGGCAAAGTTTACCATATCCCAATTAATCAAAAAGTAGGGCGTAAAACCTAGTTTGCCTATCGTTTCCAACTCATGGGCTAAGCGTTGCTTTACTTTATCCGTTTGTTGCGGGTAGCGGTAGTCGAGCCCTTCGTTGGCCAGTTTTGCTAGTAGGGCATAGTCGTCGGCTTCGTTGCCCAGGTAGGTTTTCTTGTTTTTGCTTTTCCCAAACTCAAAATACACCTTTGCCACATTGGTTATAGCCAGCGTATTGACGGCCGCTTGGGGCAACTCAGCATACAGGGCCAGTAGTTTATCGGTCGGTATCAATACATCCGTTTCGGTACCATGCAGTGCGGGCTCCAACTTGCTTAATAGGGCATTGTTGCCAATGGCGCACAACAGGCGGTGGGTGTTGAAATCAGTTTTGTGCCTAAACGAAACAGTATTCAATATCACGACCTTACCCGTCGGCTGCTTTTTGCCATATAGCCTAAAGGGTGTAAGCTCGTGCGGCTTTACGCCAATGTAGTGCCCTTCAGGCAAGGTGGTTTTCATTCCCCTAACCCAAGGGTAGATAAAAACCACACAATCCAACACCGGCGCCACTAATGGCAAGTCTTGCTTGGCCATTTTGTATTTGGAGAGGTATTCGTTAAGATGCCTAAACCCCAAATTACTCAAGGCAATGCCTATGTATAGTTGGGTGTTGCCGTTCCTAAAGTCGATGCCGATGATGGGCTGGATGCCATAGTTGGGCGCCAGCCTAAGAAAATCGAGACAGCCTGATGTGTTGTTGATGTCGGTAAGCGCCAAGTGTGTAGCGCCCATATCGTGGCCATAACGCAATAGGTCTTCTACGGACATTACCCCATAGTTGAAACTATAATAGCTATGACAATTGAGATACATACCGTTGCTTGTTTTAGGCGTGCCTATGGGCTGGGGGAGTAGGGCGCTCACCCGTCCATGGGTTCCATACGCCAATATTTTCTTGGTCCAGAATTGAGGCCCGGGTTACAATGCGGCTATCCTTGTATTTTTTGCGCAGGTAATCCATTTCTTGGTAAAGCTGTATCAGTTCCACCGAATCTTCCAGCAGGTTTATCTGGTGCCCGCCACCCACTAGGTTGCTGCATTTAATGCCAATGGTACGGATGAGCTGCCGTCGCTCGAACAGTTTTTGGAACAACTCCAGCACCTTGGCAATAATGATATGGTCGCACGAGGTGTAAGGTATGCGCTCTTGCCTGCTATAGGTCTGCATATCAGAGTATCGCACCTTTACGCCAACGCAGGCCGTAAGTTTGTTGCCCATCCGCAACTGGAAGGCTAGCCCCTCGGCCATGGCGCGCAGTATGTTTTTGAGCTTAATTACATCAATGGTATCCTTGTCAAAGGTGCGCTCCATGGACAACGACTCCTGCTCGAAATAAGGCTTTACTGGTGTGTTGTCAATGCCTTGTGCCCGCATCCAGATGGTGTGGCCGTTTTTACCAAATACCTTTTCTAGTGCCGGCTTGGGCATTTGCTGCAGGGTGTGTATGGTTTTAATGCCCAGCTCATGCAGTACTTTGGTGGTTTCACCGCCCACCATGGGTAACCGGCGCACAGGCAACGGGGCCAGAAAGTCCTTTTCGTGGCCATATTGGATAAACATTTTTCCGTTCGGTTTCGATTCGCCCGTAGCGACTTTCGATACGGTCTTATTCTCTGATTGACCCATGGATATAGGCAAGCCCGTTTCGCGGATTATTTTCTGGCGTAGCTCTGCCGTATATTGGGCTATGCCGAATACCTTGTCCATGCCTGTCATATCGACATAAAACTCATCCACCGATGCCTTTTCCAGCAGTGGCACGTTCTCCTTCAATATCTCGGTTACCATGGCCGAGTACTTGCTGTACTTACCCGAATCGCCTTTTACCACCATACCCTCGGGGCACAGCCTGCGGGCTATTTTCATAGCCATACCCGAGTGTATGCCAAAAGCCCGAGCCTCGTAGCTGCACGATGCCACCACGCCCCGGTCGGTAACACCGCCTACCATTACGGGTTTATTGTTCAGTCGGCTATCCAACAGCCGCTCTACCGATACAAAAAAGGTATCGAGGTCTAAATGCACTATCGCTCTTTTATTGTTATCTCCCATTTTAATGCTAATAATATTAGCCTAAAATACTTAGTATTTTTACGGAAAACAAGTAACAGTATCACATTATTTGCGATTGTATGCGTAAAATCACTGCAGATATTGAGGGGGCAACGCTTCTGCAAAACAAGCAGGATAATAATAAATATGGAAGGTGAAAAGAGTAAGTAGAGAGGGGGAGTTATAGATATTGCCCAGCTACAGCGCTGTATTATGAATTGTACTGTAAAACTACAGATGTTGCGTCCCTGTAGAACATTTATACCCCGCATCAGCTGAACGCGATATATGCCACAGTTTACGGAAAATTTACAACTTGCCTTCCTGTATCAATATGTG
>CAIOSU010000130.1 GCA_903861055.1 uncultured bacterium | reverse complement strand
TGCTTACCCTACCCCCATGGTACAATAGCAAGCGTTCCCACCCTTTGCCTTTTAAACCGTTAGCACGGTTCATAGCTATTACAATGGGGCCACACATGCCTACGCAATGCAGGCTAGAGGCCAATCCTAATAAAAAACCACTGAGCACAAACATAACTAGTAGGTTATTACTTGCTCAGTAAGGTAATCTTTGCCCGCTGCCTTAAAGTTTACTTTTATGCGCCACAAACCAAATGGTTTGTCTTTCATTGATAATATCAAGGGTTCGCCAACAGCCAAACTAAAAGTTTCATGCACATCTTGCTCACTATCTGAAGGGCGATAAAGCCAAACTTTACCCGTAATAGCCTCCTGAACCGGGAAGGTAACCGTTATTTGTTCCGCTTCTCTCATCGACTCCACCAGTGGTTTCCGGCCGCTTTCGAAGGTTAGTTCTCGTTGGTTTATTTCGTCTTGGTAGGTCAAAGTTTGAGTATAATAATCAGGCGTAACCAAGCTTACATCCTCTTGCATAGCTTTGTATACCATAAACATGATTAAGCAGGCAAAAGCGCCGTAAAGTATTGCTATTTTATGTCCCCAGTTCATATTAAATTGTTTTTGGTAGCTTACTGCTATTTTAAGTTAATGTTTGCCAGCAGGCCCGAGAAAACCAGTTTTTACGGTTCCCACCTTTTTGTTGCCATTCATCAAATTGATTCGAATGTTGGTTTTAATGCCATCTAACTCTTTGGGGTCCATATCCAAAAAGAAACTTGACTCAGCCATACCACCAGACGGTACTGTTAGGATACTGTCTTTGCCAATCAACCGCACTGTTGCATGTTCAGTAGGCAACAAAGCAATGCGCATCGTATCAAAGGTTTTATTGATGATTTTCACTTGATAAAGATTGCTCACCCGGCCATCATCCAACTTTTGAAACAAGGTCCCTGGTGTACGCAACACTGTGGCCTCCACGTCGCTCCTTAAAAACAACAACGTTACCATTACCCCAACTAACAGCACCAATACGCCAGTGTATACCTTCATGCGGGTAGTAAAGTTAAATCCACGTTTCTCGGTAATGCTATTCTCCGATGCATAACGGATAAGATCCAAAGGCTTGTGTACCTTTTCCATTACCTCATTACAAGCATCAATGCAAGCAGTGCAATTCACGCACTCCATTTGTGTACCGTTTCTAATATCAATACCCGTAGGGCATACCCGCACACAAAGACCGCAATCAACACAATCGCCAAGGTCGCTATTATCCGTGTCTTTTTTGATTTTACCTCTAGGCTCGCCGCGCACATGGTCGTATGCCACAATCATGCTATCGTTATCCAACAACACCCCTTGCAAACGACCATAAGGGCAAAAAGTAGTGCACATTTGCTCTCTAAAACGCGCATATACCCCATAAAAAACAAATGTGCCTGCTATCATGGCAATAAAGCCACCTTGCTGCTTCAAAGGCGAGGTGCTTACCAAATTCCACAAACTATCAACACCAATAAGCCAAGCAATAACGGTATGCGAAATAATAAAGGCTATTACTAGAAACAAGCTATGCTTGCCAATACGTTTTATGGTTTTCTCCTTGTTCCAAGGGGCGGCATTAAGCTTGCGCTGAGCGCTTGCATCACCCTCAATCCAATATTCTATTTTCCTAAACACCAGCTCCATAAATATGGTCTGGGGGCAAACCCAACCACAAAATACGCGCCCATATACTACCGTAAACAATATGATAAATACAAAGAACGTAATCATGGCCAACCCGAAGAGGTAAAAATCTTGGGGCCAAAACACCGCACCGAACAAGATAAATTTCCTATCGAACACATCTAGCAGAAACAACTGATGGTCGTGTATTTTTATCCATGGGACAAAAATAAGGAAGGCCAAAAGACCAAAGCTTACCCAAGTGCGGTAGTTGTAATACTTACCCGAAGGTTTGGTAGGATATAACCATATTCTATCTCCCGCTTCATCAACAGTTGCTAATGAGTCCCTAAATTCCTCATGATTATCCATAACTCGTTACTATTGTACTGTGGTATCCAATGCAATTGCAGTAATACTATCCACTGGCGCAACAGCGGTTGTATCACTTACCCCAGTTTCTTCCCAAAGTGTGCCTTGTGCCTCTTTCTGGTTAGGTGGGTTGGTGCCTTGCATGGTCAAAATGTAACTCGCTACATCTTGCATATCCTTAGCACCCATTTGGTCCTTCCATGATATCATGCCTTTTGCAGGCACACCATACTTAATAGTGGTAAACAAGTTTTTAATACTACCACCGTGTATCCAAAATTTGTCGGTAAAGTTAGGTCCTACCCCACCCTCGCCTGATTGGCCATGACAGGCTGCACAATACGCAATAAATATTTGCTTACCATTGGTTAAACTGCTACCATCACTCAATAGTGTAACGTTGTTCTCGTTTACCAAGTTAGCCATCTTAGCTAGATAGGTATCTTTTTGCTCTTGTGCTATGGCCATGTCTTGCTCATACTCGGCAAACTGACTTCGATCGGTACCAGATAGTTGGAAGTAGAAGAAGTATACAAAACCGAACACTATAGTCATGTAAAACATGGCGGTCCACCAAGGTGGTAAGTGGTTATCAAGCTCTTTTATGCCATCATAGTCATGGTCGAGCATTATATCCTCTTCTTGCTCAATTGGCACAGCATCTGTAAGCGTTTTAGAGATGTTACCCCAATCAAAAAATTTCGAAAATGGAATAAACTCTACATCCCTTAAATGCTCTTGTTGCTCTTGAGTCATTGTTGCTTTGGTCATCGATACCAGCATGCTGGATAAGTAGAATACCGCAAACAGCATAATGAACATAACCGTAGCAAAAAGCCCGATAAGTATTTCAGTTTGGTGCGTATCCATAAAGCTGGGTAGCGGCTGCGCGGGAGCGGCAGTTTGGGCAAAGGCAGGTACTGTCATTGCCATAAAAAATATTACCGCAGCTATGTATTTTAACATCTTACTTTTCATTGCTGATGTTTTGAAGGGGTGTTAGTCAATGTTGCTTTATCTTCTAGGGGCATAGTGCTCATGTGAGCTACGTGGGCCTTATTGGCCGTTAATACATAAATCAACAAACCCAAAAAGAACAGAAAAAATATGGTGAAGGAGATGGTCGGGAATATGCCGATATTGTCCACACCGCGTAATATCTCTTTATACATGGCTTATTTATTAGTGCTTACAGGTTGCTGAATATCTTTTACCTTAATATCGGTACCCAGGCGCTGTAGGTAAGCAATTATGGCTATTATTTCACGGTCGGCCATTACCTCTATGCCTTCTTTGTTAAGGCCAGCGGCTATGCTATCGGATTGCGCGGTGAGGTTTACATTTGCTATATCGGCAAATCCTGCTTCGTAAGGCACACCAAGCGTTTGCATACCTTCAATTTTGGCTTTGGTTGTGCTCGTATCAAGCTTATCATCCAACAACCATGGATAGGCTGGCATCAACGAGCCAGGCGACATTAACGGCGGACTCATCATATGGTAATAGTGCCAGCTATCAGGATATTTCTTGCCTTCACGAGCCAAATCTGGTCCAGTGCGTTTCGAGCCCCAAAGGAATGGATGATCGTAAACAAACTCTCCTGCTTTTGAGTATTCTCCAAAACGTTCGGTTTCGCTGCGGAACGGGCGAATCATTTGGCTATGGCAACCTACACAACCTTCGCGGATGTATATGTCACGACCTTGTAGTTCGAGCGGCGTATATGGTTTTACCGATGAAATGGTAGGTATGTTTGATTTGATAAGGTACGTGGGAATAATCTCTATCATACCTCCTATCAATATAGCTACCAGCGACAAGCCAGTGAATATTACAGGGCGGCGCTCCAACCAACGGTGCCAGTGGCCACCACTAATATGGGCCTTGGCCTCAAGGGCAGGTGCTTCAGCAGCTTCGTTAGGAACAAACACACCTTGTTTAGCAGTTCTAAATAGGTTGTAAACCATTATCAAAACACCACTTAGGTATAGCAAACCACCAAAGGCACGCATGGCATATAGTGGTTTTAGCTGGGTAACGGTTTCCAAAAAGTTAGGGTATTTTAAGAAACCTTCAGCAGTGAACTCTTTCCACATTAAGCTTTGTGTAAAACCAGCCCAATACATTGGTAAGGCGTAGAAAAGAATACCCAAGGTACCCACCCAGAAGTGGATGTTTGCCAATTTGCGAGAGAACAATGAAGTGCCCCACATACGAGGTATTAGCCAATACAACACGCCAAAGGTTAAGAAACCGTTCCACCCAAGGCCACCAACGTGCACGTGAGCTACTATCCAGTCAGTAAAGTGGCCAATAGCATTTACGTTTTTAAGCGATAGCATTGGGCCTTCGAAAGTAGCCATACCGTAGGCGGTAACGGCTACTACCATAAATTTCAAAACAGGGTCGACCCTTACTTTATCCCAAGCACCGCGCAAGGTAAGCAGGCCGTTGAGCATACCGCCCCAACTAGGCGCAATTAGCATTATCGAAAAAACAACACCCAACGACTGCGCCCAACTTGGCAAAGCAGTGTACAATAAATGGTGAGGGCCTGCCCAGATGTAAATAAATATAAGAGCCCAGAAGTGAATGATGGATAAGCGATAAGAATAAACAGGGCGATTGGCCGCTTTAGGCAAGAAATAGTACATTAAACCCAAGTAAGGGGTAGTAAGGAAAAATGCTACCGCATTGTGACCATACCACCATTGTACCAAAGCATCTTGAACGCCAGCATATACCGAGTAGCTTTTGAAAAGCGATACCGGCAGCTCAAACGAAT
>CAIOSU010000129.1 GCA_903861055.1 uncultured bacterium | reverse complement strand
GCTCGATAAACCCATGCCAAGTGCAACAGCCGAAGGCATTACCATCATCAACTTTGGTATGGGAAGTGCTAATGCTGCAACAGTAATGGACTTGCTAAGCGCTATTAAGCCCAAGGCTTGCTTATTTATTGGAAAGTGTGGCGGCTTAAAAGATAAAAATAGTTTGGGCGATTTGATTTTGCCCATAGCGGCTATAAGAGGGGAGGGAACAAGTGATGATTATTTCCCTAAAGAGGTGCCCGCGCTGCCTTCGTTTGCTTTGCAGAAAGCCATTTCGACAACGATAAGGGACTACCAGCGCGACTATTGGACCGGAACCGTATATACTACCAACCGACGCGTTTGGGAGCATGACGAGCGATTTAAGAAATACTTGAAGAAAATACGCGCCATGGCCATTGATATGGAAACAGCAACTATTTTTATGACGGGCTTTGCCAATAAAATACCTTGTGGTGCTTTACTATTGGTGTCGGATCAACCAATGACGCCCGATGGTGTAAAAACTGCCGAAAGCGACGCGCGAGTAACCAAAGAGTATGTTGACCTGCACCTTAGAATTGCCATCGACTCATTGAAGCAGCTCATCAACGGCGGTTTAACAGTTAGACACCTTAAGTTTTAGGTAGTATTTTAGGAAAACGTTGAAACAAATTAGCCAAAACTAATTGAGGGTCAATCAGCCCTTCATTGTGCTTAAGGGTTTTGGCCTGGCCTATATTAAGTGGCTTTTGTGAGGCAAGTGTTACTTTTGCGTTATGCCTATTTTTCAGCTAGATCAGCAGTTATGGTTTCCGCCGGTAGAGTATGCCGAAGAGGATGGCCTTTTGGCCGTTGATGGAGACCTCTCGCCCGAGCGGTTGTTGCTTGCTTATCATTCTGGAATTTTCCCTTGGTACAACGAGGAGGACCCAATCCTTTGGTGGTCGCCAAACCCGCGCATGGTGCTTTACCCAAGCGAGTTAAAGGTTTCGAAAAGTATGGCCCAAATGCTTCGCGGCAATAAGTTTAGTATAACTGTTGATACCGCCTTTGAGCAAGTAATAACTGCTTGCGCCAGCACGCTCCGCGATGGCCAGCCAGGTACTTGGATAGTGCCTGAAATGATAGAGGCCTATACCAAGCTGCACCAAATGGGCTATGCCCACTCTGTGGAAGTATGGAGAGACAACCGATTGGTTGGTGGCTTATATGGCTTAGCGTTGGGTAAGGTTTTTTGCGGCGAGTCGATGTTTAGTTTGGAGAGTAATGCGAGCAAAGCGGGGTTTATTACTTTGGTTCAATGGTTGCAACAAAAAGGCTACCATTTTATCGACTGCCAAACGCATACACCACATTTAGAAAGCTTGGGTGCTAGGCAAATACCTAGGGAACAATTTTTGAAAGAACTTGCATTGGCCTTGCATTCAAGCCTCGAACCAGCCAAGTGGGCGTTTCCTTAAACCAGTTTATAGGCCTTACCAGGCAGGGTGCGCACAATACCTTTCAACTCAAGCCCCAATAGTGCAGCGGCTACTTGGCTTGCTGGTATCCGGGCGCGGTAGGTAAGTTCATCAATGGCCAGTTGGGTATGTTGTTGCAGCAATTGCACAATTGATTCCTCGTCGGGCTCTAGGTCTGTTATCAACAATAATTGGCGGGCTGGGGTAGGGGTGTTTTCCTTATCGGCCCAGCGCATCACCTCCAAAAACTCATCAACGCTATCTAATATCGCAGCTCGGTTGGTTCTTATGAGGTAGTTGCACCCTTCTGAGCATATTTGGCCAATATTGCCCGGCACTGCAAACACATCGCGGTCATAGCTATTTGCCATCGTAGCCGTTATCATGCTGCCACCCTTTATTTTGGTTTCAATTACAATGGTGGCATCGCTCATGCCCGCTACAATTCGGTTCCTGCGCGGGAAGTTTTCCCTATCAGGCATAGTGCCCGAAGGAAATTCAGTTAGCAGCCCACCTTGTTCGTACATTTTATCGGCAGTGCTTTTATGTTGCGATGGATACAACCTATCAAGCCCATGCGCCAAAACGCCTATAGTGGGCAGGCCTTGTTTCAGTGCAGCTTTGTGGGCTATAATATCAATACCATAAGCCATACCACTAAGCACCAATATGTTGTGGGCTTTTAGTTTTTCTAGTAGTATTTCGGTCACCATTCGGCCATAATCGGTTGCATTTCGGGTGCCAACTATGCTAATTATGCGTTGCATATTTAGGTCTGCATTGCCTTTGTAATACAACATTACGGGGCTATCATGGCACTGCAACAATCGCTTCGGGTAATCCGCATCGAGATAAAATAGCGGTTTAATGTCTTGTTTGGCAATAAACTTAAGTTCGTCAGCTGCTCGGTCAAGGGCTTTGCTATCTAATATTTCTTTTGCCCTTATGTCGCCAATACCCGGTGCTCTTTTCAACTTAGCGTGGCTAGCATCAAAAACTTCTTTTACCCCGCCACAATAGCTAACTAGGCCTTTAATTAAAACATCGCCAACGTATGGTAAAAAATTTAGTGCAACTTGATGCAACAACCTTTCGTTCATATTCTTAGTTGAGTTGCAAAACTAAATAAATTAGTTAAACTACCCTAAAATTGCCTACGCACAATTATATTTGATTGTTCCAACAATTTACTAATAAAATTATGTGAAATACAGATTTGAATTTTTATTAACGGCCATTTTTATGCCAAATTTTTCAGTAGTTTTGGGTATAGGAAATATGATAATTTTTAAAAATGACTTGGCCCAAAAATGAAAACAGTTAAGTCAAATTATAGCGATTTTTTTCGAGAGCAATTTATTGCCACTCTAGACCAAACCGATGAGTTTGTTTGGACGTTAGCTGTCAATCTGAATATAATTAATTATAACAAAGCATTTTACGAGTGGTTTAGCAAATTAGTAGGGCTC
>CAIOSU010000128.1 GCA_903861055.1 uncultured bacterium | reverse complement strand
TGCATTAGTTATTTTAAAGAAAGGGTTTACCAAGCAGCAATTTGTATTAAGCAACCAAAATGGCTATACCATTCAATTGAAAGCGGAAAAAAATAAATTTGTACAGCAGTAAATTGTTTCAATGAACACGTTAAAACAACGTGCAAATATGGTCACACTTTATAGTCATTTTGGAAAGCAAAGCATGCTAATAGTGCAAGCATGTTTGCTGATATTGATATATTTGCTACCATGAAAAAGGCCTCCTCCGTAGTTATGTTAATATTCTGCTGCCTGCAGTTAGTTGCGCAGCGCGACACCGTATTTTTTAATTCCAATTGGGACACTTTACCTGCTAGCCACGGCGCTTCTTACTTCCGATTGTTTGAAAAGCTAGATAGCGCTAATCAATTGTACTATTTTACCGATTATTATATCTCGGGCGAAAAGCAATCGATTAGCAGTTATAAGGATGTTAAAGGCAAAAGAAAAAGTGGCCAATGGCAGTGGTATCATAAGAATGGACAAATCTCGCAGCAGGGTACTTACAATAAAAACGTGCGCGATGGCGATTGGTACGAATACTTTGACGATGGCAGCCTTAAAAGTAAACTCAAGTATATAAGCAATCCTGACCCCACCGTTGAATATGCAGAGCTTTATGATTCAAAAACCCGAAAACAAACGTTGATAAATGGTGAAGGCATCTACATTACATACTACGAAAACGGAGATACCAATACGGTAGGCAAAGTAACCAAAAAAGTAAAAACCGACATTTGGAAATCGTACTACGAAGATGGGCAGCTTTACTATGCAGAAAAATATAAAATCGGGGTACTCCAAAGCGGAAAGTCATATGATAAAGCCGGCAACGAGTATAAATACGAAGAGGAAGAAGTAATGCCCAGCTATTTAGGCGGGGAAAGTGCGTTAATGCAATATCTGGCAACGGTTAAGTACCCTGCAAAAGCCCGGGAAGACGATATTGAAGGAACCGTGTATGTGCAATTTTCAGTGGATAAGGAAGGTAATGTTACCAACGTATCTATAGCTCGTACGTCCGGTTCATCGCTACTTGACGAGACGGCATCTAACCATGTAAGCAAATCGAAAAAATGGAATCCCGGCCTGCAGCGCGGACAAACGGTAGTAGTGCAATACGTAATCCCGATTAAGTTTATGCTTAACTGAGGTGGGCATCTGTTAATAAAGCCGCTGGTAAGTTAATGAAGGAAGCTTTCACGCTTCAGCTATTCTTTGCGCTTGTGGTACATTTTGTAATCAAAAAAGGATTGGAATAAGTCACCGCCACCTCTCTTCGTAGGCTCCGCCCGCGAAGCCCTCAAATAAAGAGGCTGCGCCTCGCTACTAATATTCCGCCAACTCCTTCAACTTCACTTTAAACCTTTCCTTTGGCAAGAAGTTTTGCTCTAGCGCTGTGGCGAAAGGCACTGGTGTGTCCAGCGAGGCTTCGCGCATTACGGGAGCATCGAGGTGGGTAAAACAGTGCTCGCTTATCCATGCGGCTACTTCGGCGCCGATGCCGGCGGTGAGGGTGTCTTCGTAGAGCACAATAGCTTTACCAGTCTTTTTTACGGTGGCTTTGATGGCCTCGTAATCTAACGGTAACAAGGTGCGCAGGTCTAGTATTTCAGCGTTGATGTCTGGGTATTCCTTAAGCGCATCCAACGCCCAGTGCACACCCATACCGTAAGTGATGATGGATAGGTCTTCGCCCTCGCGCACAATGTTTGCTTTGCCCAGCGGAACAGTATAGTAGCCCTCAGGTACTTCACCCGAAAGGCTGCGGTATAGCGCTTTGTGCTCAAAGAACATTACCGGGTTCGGGTCGTCAATAGAAGCCAATAGCAAGCCCTTGGCATCGTAAGGATTGCTCGGAAACACCACCTTTAAGCCAGGCGTATGTGCAAACCAGCTCTCGTTGCTCTGCGAGTGAAACGGACCAGCGCCCACGCCAGCGCCGCTGGGCATACGCACTACCACATCGGCGTTTTGGCCCCAGCGCCAATAGCTTTTGGCTAAGTTGTTTACCACAGCATTAAAACCCGAGGTTACAAAATCGGCAAACTGCATCTCAATAATCGATTTCATGCCGCCCACGCTCATACCCAGACCAGCACTCAGTATTACACTTTCGCAAATGGGCGTATTGCGCACGCGGTGCTTACCAAATTCGGCTACAAAGCCATCAGTAATTTTAAACACGCCGCCATATTCGGCCACATCTTGCCCCATTATAACTAGGTTGTCGTGCTTGCGCATTCCTTCGCGCAGGGCATCGCTCACGGCATCTACTAGACGCATTTCGCGCTTGGCGGAGTATGGTGATACCGGTTTGGCATGGTAGGGTGCATATACATCGTGCAGTTCTGCTTCGGTGTTGGGCGTTACCTCGGGCTCATCAAAGGCATGTTTCAGGCCTTCCTCAATCTCCTCATCAATGGCCTTGCGCGTATTGGCTACAAAGTCGTCGTCTATCACCCCTTCGGCCAACAGCCAGTTTTGGTAGTTCTCCACTGGGTCTTTTACCTGCCATAGCTCAAACAGCTCCTTGGGCACGTACTTTACGCCACTGGCTTCTTCGTGTCCGCGCATCCTAAAGGTCATGCATTCTATCAACCACGGTTCGGGTGTTTCGCGTATGTCTTGCGCTATCTCGTTTATGGTATGGTACACCTCCAATAGGTTATTGCCGTCAATGCGTTTGCCTTTCATACCGTACCCTTGTGCTCGGCTCACTAGGGTCTCGGCTTTATATTGTTCGTTGGTAGGCGTTGACAGACCGTAACCATTATTTTCGATAATGAATATAACGGGCAGGTTCCAAACCGCCGCTAAGTTTAGGGCTTCGTGAAAGTCGCCCTCGCTAGTACCGCCATCACCCGTAAAGGCCACAGATATCTTCTTGCGGTTCTGCAATACGCTGGCAAGAGCAATACCATCGGCCACGCAAAGCTGCGGGCCTAGGTGCGATATCATGCCCACTATGTGATGCTCGTTGCTCCCAAAGTGAAACGACCGCTCGCGGCCTTTACTAAACCCACTCATTTTACCTTGCCACTGCGCAAACAAGCGGCCCAGGGGCATATTGCGGCCCGTAAAAACCCCCAAGTTGCGGTGTAAGGGCAAGATATACTCATCAGGTTCTAGAGCCTGGGTTACACCTACCGATATTGCTTCTTGCCCAATGCCGCTAAACCATTTGCTCACTTTGCCTTGTCGCAATAGGATGAGCATTTTCTCCTCAATGCGGCGGGGTTTGCTAATGGCCACATACAACTGGCGCAATTGGTCGTTGCTGAGCTGGCGGCGCTCAAAAGTCATGGCAGGGGTGTCGGCAGTGTTAGCCATAGCGGTATGGTTTTCAATGCAAAGATACTGAAATAGTCAACGGTCCACAGACGATGGTCCATGGACTGCTTCAAAAAATGATAAAGGTTAGAATTGGGTAGCAATCCTTTTCTAATCTAGTAATCCTCTTCTTAATCAAGGTTCAGACCGAAACAAAAGCCCCAGCCAAATTGCTTTGACCGGGGCTACTAGGTGGTTGCTGGGTTTCAGTATTCATGGATTATGCTATTAAAACCCGCATTTTGTGCCGAGGGCGATTCCCCAGGCTATAACTATTATGCCCCTTTGGGGCGTTGTATCAACTACGTTACTGTATAATCAGTTTTTTGCTGCTTACCTGCTCGCCCTGTTGCATGCGCACTATGTAGGTGCCTGGGGTAAGGTAAGATAGGTCTATTGTTTCTGCCACACCTTGCTCTAAGGTGCCAGTGTATACCTGCTGCCCCAATAGGTTTTGAATAGTAACGTTGCCGCCATCTTTGGCTTTACTTTGAAGTATTACCAGTCCGCGCGTAGGGTTAGGGTAAACGCTTAGCTCAAGGTTGTTGGCTTCAGTTATGCCTACGCAAGGAGCCCTAAACGAATTGAAATATGCCAACCCGTTTATAAGGGCATACTCCACACAACCACCGTGGGTGTAAGGGCCTAGGTTTTGCTTTTCAACGCTTGGCGCACCATTGGCGGTCCAACTCGTGTAGGCGTTTTCGCTGTTTAGGTAAGTTACTTGTTCGTCTTGGTCGCAATAAAAGAGCTTAACCGGCGATTGTGGTGCCCAATCCAACAAGTCGCTTTCCGCTAAAGCCACCCTCAAAGGGTGCAAACTATCGGCAATAAAACTAGCCAAGATAGAATCTTGAACCATGTTTTTCGGTACTGGTGTAGCTTGGCCGTTTATGTAGCCTATACCATAGTTTTTTGAGTAAAATAACGCGGGCATAGTGCTATCATAAGGACTTTTAAGCACTTGCTGTATGCTATCGTACAAGTTGCCGTATATAGATTGGTAAGACAAAATGATGAAAGGCAAATAGCCTGGGGTGGCATAAACGCTATCAGAAATAATCAAATCCTTCTGAGCGCCTTTAAGGTCAAATGCTCCGCTCATAGGGGCCGATGCGGTTACATTAAACTCGGAGGCGTAGTTGGCTTCGATTTCGCGAAGCGTTGCTGCAGTGGCAAACCCACCTTGTGAGTATCCGAAAATGAACAACTGGCCATTATCGGTAATGCCTAGCGAATCTTCCAGATGGCGGCCTGCACGAATCATGTTAATGCCATCGTTGGCTTGCGACCAGGCATGTATGTATGGGTGGATGATAACCGAGGTGTCGCTATCGCCGAGACCTGAGTAATCGGGCAACACCACTATGTTGCCCAGCATGCCGAACAATAGGCCAATATTCATTTCAGATGAGCCATATGATGGCACTCCCTCTTTATCGCTCACGGTACCATGCATGTACATCGCCATAGGCACTGGGCACTCTGTATTTTTAGGCACTACCATGGCGCCGCTCACGGTAACTAGGTTGTTGATGGTGCGGTACGGGGTTTTATAAAGCACCTTGTATACGTCCAGCTCATAGTTAGGGGCGATAAGGCCTTGTGCGCCAAAAATATTCAAGATAGAATCGAGCTGGGCAAAATTAAGGGTGTTGATTTTGTAATAGGATACAATCTCTCCTTGCGCAAAAGTACCGAGGTACAAGGCAAGAAAAAGCACTAGCGAGGAAATCTTTTTCATGGGTTTTGTGAGAATAAAAGATGAAAGAATACGGAACTTGATGCTAAATTTAACAAAAGAACTAATCGAGTGTTAGGTTACTGTTAAGAATTTGGCTTTTTACATGCCTTCGTAAACTAATAGTGAGGCCCTACTTTGGTCGTTTGGAGCGGTAGTTGCAAACATGGCCGCTTCTGGTTTTACTATACTTTGCCTAACTTAGCTCCACAAACTTATACTATGAGCGCATATACTCCCCTATTGCACTTACACAGCACGCTGCGTTATGCCGTTTTGCTTTTGCTGGTTATAGCTATCGTAAAAGCCCTGGTGGGTTGGTTGGGCCGTAAGCCGTTTACCAAGGCCGACGATAAAATTGGACTGATACTTTTGGCCGTAACCCACACTATGTTGCTATTGGGCATAGCCTTGTATTTTATCAGCCCTACTGTTGAAGTGGCCCTGAGCAATATGGGCGAGGCCATGAAAGACCCTAACCTACGTTTTTGGGCAGTAGAGCATTTGGTAGGTATGTTGATTGCTGTAATTTGCATCACTTTGGGCCGCATACTTAGCAAGCGCGCCACCGACCCTATTTTTAAGCACCGCAAAGCAGCGGTATGGTTCTCCGTGGCCTTAGCCATCATCATCTACATGATTCCTTGGGCTGAAAGGGGCTTTTTTGCTGGCGGCAATTAAACTCCCTTAAAAACAACCGTCATTGCGAAAAACGGCAAATGAGCTTTTCGCGAATTGTCGTTTTGAAGCAATCCCCTGACGGCTGTGGCAAGTGGGCTTAAATGCACTACCCTCGGCACATTATACGTACAAGGTCATTGGTATTCGAACATCATTCTTCGTGGCAGGGGATTGCCACAGGCACCGCAAGGTATCGGTTGTTAGCTAAGTTATGCTGTGCCTTCGCAATGACGCGTTAGCTGTGTTTATTCCTCGTCATCATTCAACCTCGAGGCTTCTTCGGTTTTAATTGAGCCTGCTGTTTGTTGATTGATGTAAGCCAGTTCTTCTTTGGTAAGGCTGCGCCATTTGCCGGGAGCTATGCCTTGTAGGGTAATGTTCATAATACGCACCCGCTCTAGTTTTCGCACCTCGTAATCCAAGTAATCGCACATGCGGCGTATTTGTCGGTTAAGGCCCTGCGTAAGCACTATACGGAACACGAAGGTGCTCAATTTCTCTACCTCGCACTTTTGGGTAACGGTATCCAGTATCGGCACGCCGTTTTGCATGGTTTTGATGAAGGCTGTGGTAATGGGTTTGTTTACCGTTACTATGTATTCCTTTTCGTGGTTGTTGCCCGCGCGCAATATCTTGTTTACAATGTCGCCATCGTTGGTGAGGAAGATGAGCCCTTGCGAAGGCTTATCGAGCCTACCGATGGGGAAAATGCGCTCCGGGTGATTGATGTAGGTAATAATATTGCCACGGATGTTGGTCTCAGTGGTGCAAGTAACGCCCACCGGCTTATTGAAGGCAATGTACACATCGTTCTCGGCGCTCTTGATGGGCTTGCCATCCACGGTCACCTCATCGCTGGGCAGCACCCGGTTGCCCAACACGCCTACCGTGCCATTGAGTATCACTCGCCCCGCCGCAATCAGCTTATCCGCCTCACGCCGGCTGCAAAACCCCGTGCTGCTGATGTACTTGTTAAGGCTGATGGATTCGGGTGGGTTGGTGTGCATGGGGCTAGTTGTTGGCGTTTATTAGATTGACTACTAGCTTAATCATAAAATCTTTCTCTTCTGGTTTACTTTCTGCAATCATAATGGTAATTGCAACAAGAGCATTATCGGCGATGCGTTTTTCTCCTAACCTATTATATAGTTTAGTGTTTTTCTGCATAAAATAGATAAATAACCCTGCACCTATACGTTTGTTTCCATCAGAAAATGAGTGGTTCTTAACAATAAAATAAAGCAAATTCGCTGCTTTTTCTTCTATACTGGGATACAGTTCTTCGCCATTAAAGACTTGAAAAACCGAACGTAACGAGCTTTTAAAAGTATCATCTTTCTCATTGCCAAATAGTGCACCTGCATTTTGGGCTTTTTTCCATACGGCTATTTGCTTTAGCCCCTCTTCATATGTTAGCTCCCAAGTGTACTCAGAAGGTTTAGCTTCTATGGTTAGTTGTTGATGATCGTATTTGTCTAGCGTATCTAAAGCAAATGCATACTGCTCTAGCACGAACAAAATCCCCTCTGCCTCATCCCCAGTTAAAGCGGTTGAACGGTCAGTTTTTGCGGCAGTTGTTATCGCTTTTACCAGTTGTTGATAGTGCAATAAATGAGTATTGCCTTGCAAGCCTGCGTTTACAAGCACTCTTTGGGTAAGATATGTATTAAGTATTTTTGTGGCCCACCTTCTAAAGCTAGTACCCCTCTGTGATTTAACCCTATATCCAACTGATATTATTACATCAAGGTTGTAATACTTTACCTTCCTGCTTACCGTTCTATTTCCTTCCGTTCTAACTGTCAAGCTTTCCTTGACAGTTGACTCTTTTGTCAACTCTCCTTCATAAAAAATATTACCTATGTGGAGGCTGATATTTTGCTTTGTTTGCTCAAACAAGGTCGCAAGCTGGTCTTGAGAAAGCCATACGGTATCGGTATCTATACCTACCCTTAAGGAAACACCACTTTCATTATATTCTTCTATATGTTCCGTTGGCATGCTTGCTTAGTCAGTTAACAAACATACAAATTTAATATGCAATTTTGCCTCACGACGGCTGCAAAACCCCGTGCTGCTGATGTACTTGTTGAGGCTGATGGATTCGGGAGGGTTGGTATGCATGGGGTAAATTCAAATTTGAAATAGACCAACCTAATCAATACAACACCCTGGCCCTAATAGTATGCTTCACATCTTGTAGGGCTTTTAGGAGGTCTTTGCTGGGGGCTTTGGCAATGTCGAGTACCACATAGCCAATGTCATCGTTGGTTTTCAGGTATTGGCCCGCAATGTTCACGTCCATTTTGCCCATAATGCTATTTATCTCTGATAGCACGCCCGGCTTGTTGTGGTGTATGTGCAGCAGGCGGTTGGTGCCCTCTTGCAATGGCAAGCTCAACGGTGGTACCGTGTGGCTGCCCACGGTGGCACCGCTATCCAATAGGTTTATCAGTTTGCCTGCCACATCGCTACCAATATTTACCTGCGCCTCTTCGGTGCTACCACCAATGTGAGGGGTCAATATCACATTTGGTAAGCCTTGCAGCGGCGATTCAAACTTCTGCCCTTTACCTTCCGGCTCAACCGGGAACACATCTACCCCTGCTCCGGCAACATGACCGCTAACCAGGGCTTCTTTCAAGGCATTCAAATCGACAACATCGCCACGGCTGAGGTTGAGCAATATGCTGCCTTTTTTCATTTGTTTGATGCGGGTAGCGCTCATTAGGTTTTTGGTGCCGCTGCCGCCTGGTACGTGCAAGGTTACAATGTCGGCTTTCTTCAGCATCTCGCTCAACGAGCGCAAGCCAGTAGCATTGCCCAAACCAAGCTTTGGCTCTACATCGTAGTACAATACCTTTAGTCCCATAGCCTCGGCCATAATGCTTACCTGCGAACCGATGTGCCCGTAGCCGATAATGCCCAAGGTTTTGCCACGTAACTCAAAGCTGCCTTTCGCATCCTTTAGCCAATCGCCAATATGGGCAGCGGCGTTCTTTTCGGGTATGCGGCGTATGAGCATAATG
>CAIOSU010000127.1 GCA_903861055.1 uncultured bacterium | reverse complement strand
CCTATACTTTGCAACGGAGGCAAAACCAATATTACGGCGACACCTTCAGCAGGTACTGCACCATATAGCTATGTTTGGAACGTAACTGGCTCAACAGCAACCCTCACCAATGTTGGTGCAGGCAGCTACAGCCTTACCCTCACCGACGATGCAGGATGCAGCGCAACGGCCAGCACTACCGTAATCCAGCCAACCAGCATAGTTGTTAATACCGATAGCTTAAGCGATGCTAGTTGTTTGGGTGGCTATATAGCAGTAAGCGCCACAGGCGGCAATAGTCCAATTACCTTTCGTTGGAACGACGGTAGCACCTCCGCTATTCGCAGCGGATTAAATGCCGGAAACTTTACCGTAGTGGCTACCGATGCCAACGGTTGCACGGTTAGCAAGGGCTTTACTTTATCCAACATTAGCAGCATTGCCATTTCGGCTACTATAGATACTTTAAACTGCCCCGGTGACGCCGATGCAGGTATAACCGTTACAGCAACAGGTGGCACTACCCCTTATAGTTTTTTATGGACCAACGGCGCAACCACAACCCAAATCATAAACCTTGCGCAGGGCATTTATGGCCTTACCTTAACCGATGCAGTTGGTTGTTTGGCTAGTGCTACGTTTGTTATAGCCCAACCCGATAGTTTGCTAGTTGACGCAACGCTAAGCCAAGTAACTTGTTTCGGCAATGCCAATGGCGCTATTACCCTAACTCCTACTAATGGGCAAGCACCTTTTCAATACCAATGGAACGTGGGCAGTGGCAGCGCGCTTGCGCAGTTGCAACCGGGTGGTTATCTGCTAACCGTTACCGATGCCCGCGGATGCCAGATAACCGATAGCTACACCATAACCCAACCATCAAACTTGGTAATAACTACTGATAGTATTGCTGATGTATCTTGCTTGGGCGCAGGCTATCTAGCAATAAGTGCGGCTGGTGGCATTGCCCCCTACACATATCTTTGGAATGATGGCGACACCATGGCTACGCGCAGCGGCTTGCTTGCGGGTAACTACGCTTTAACCGTAGCAGATGCCAATGGCTGTAATAATGTTGGCAACTATACCATTACCAACATTAGCGGGATAGCGGTAACTAGCCAAATTGATACTTTAGTTTGCCCCGATGATGCCAACGCCATCATTAATATTGCTGCAACAGGAGGCACCGCGCCGTATACTTACCTGTGGAGTAATGGCCAAACTAGCACACAACTTAGCAGCTTATCAGCAGGCACATATACCGTAACCATAACCGACAATGCAGGCTGTGTATCCGTGCAGACCTTTATAATAGCCACGCCAGCCACTTTAGAAGTTGATGCCACCGTTAGGAGTGTTTCATGTACTGGCGATGGCAACGGTTTGATAACTTTAGCCCCAACCAGCGGCTTAGCGCCGTTTCAATACCAATGGAGCACTGGTGGCATTGGCACCTCGCTTAACCTACTACAGCCAGGTAATTACTTGCTTACCGTTACCGATGCCCGCGGATGCAATATAACCGATAGCTATAGCATACTTGAGCCAGCACCCCTGCAAGTTTGGCGTGCTTACGAAACCTTTGATAGTATTGGCCTTGCTTGGGATAGCATAACGGGCGGCACAGCGCCATACAATATTGAGCACCTAGAGTGCTGGGTATATTTGGGCCAAATAGCAGGAGACCCTGCCAGACAGTGCAGCTTGCGCGTAGGGGATGCCAATGGATGTCTGTTTGATACTATTTATCCCTTCGGGCAATGGCAAAGTGTGGACGACATTGCCGCTACCAGCATCAACATTTACCCCAACCCAACTAATGGGGTAGTGAACGTTACTTGGCAAAAGCAAGGAGCATTTGTGCGTTATCACTTGGTTAATATGCTGGGTCAAACTTTGATTGATGGCGACCTTGCCTCCACCGTAAGCCAGTTGCAACTCAATTTGCAATCATATGCTATGGGTAGTTATTGGTTGGTAATGGAGAACAACCAAGGCCAACGAACCACCTATCCGTTGCTTCGGGCATATTAGTTATTTGTGCCAGTTTCCTGTTTTTATAAGCTATTTAGTAATTTTGTATATTGACAGGTCATTAACAGTTTCCACACATAAGCACACTCTAGTGGAACTATTTGACCTTAGAAGGCATATACAGATTGAACATCGAAACACTTTAGCTCAATGAAAATGCATCCTGCGGTAATATGGAACGGCTTGCACTTTAAATGGCAAAAGTACCCACACAGGTTGTCTATATTGGGCTCTAGGTTGTTCCCCATTTGGAGCGAAGACCGCAAGCAGCTGCTTACCTACGATCACGAACTAAGCCTAAAAATAGGCAACTGGCCACCCGAACATGCTGAGTATTTTGTGCCGTTTACTAAGCTACATGCCCAACAAGGGTTTCTAGGTACGGGCCATGCTATAGTGCCCATTAGTTGCCCAATTGAGGTTGGCGGTATGCACAAAGAAACCTTTAAAGTGAGCGTGCTTAACTTGGTAAACTATACTAAGAAGATTGACATTATTAGCGGCAATAGGGTTAAAGTTTTACTCAATGGGTTTAGAGTACAAAGCGAAAACAACGTGTCGGGTTGGCACTTTGGTGGTTTGGGTATTGAAATAAGCAATACCAAGCTAGTATCAGATAACCAACTACAGTTTGATGCTGAAGTGTATGTTCGTCCGGCCCGAAGCCCAGAGCCACTTACGCATGGCAACGGTGCTTGGAAGTTCCATAAAGACGATTGCCAATACTTTATTCATTTCGATTTTATGGTAGTGGCTGGTGTCAAAGAGGACGTACATTTTACCGAATCGAAGGTAGAAATGATAGAAAATACGGCTCGTAAACAATACAAAGGCCTATTGAAAGCAACAATGCCCGGTAAAGATAATGAACGCTACGAAAAGGCTTTTTCGGGCATTACAGGTTTTAAGTTCAAAATTGACAAACAAGATAGTGCCATATTGAAGCAACGCACAGGCAGGTACATTCGCGAAATGGGCTTTTTTAATGAGCACTTTAAATACGATTCGGCAACGGGCATTGGCGAAATAGGCATTAATTTGGCCTTTTCAAACCTCGGAGACCGTGTGGGATACTTAGCCAACAAATGGAAGCTGGAAACCAGCGTGAACCTTTGCATGGTGCAAATGAACGGCCTAGAGCAAATGGAGCAGGGTAATGTAAAAGGCATTACTGCCAGCAACCGCAAAGCCGTAAGCCAAACTAAACCGCTTTGGGAGGCAGAGTGATTGGTTAACTGGTTATTGCTTAATCGGTTATCGGTAAACTGTTTTGCTTTAGCTTGCCTTGAAGTTTGAAGCACTAACATAAGCTTGTATGGAAAGTCAAAAGAAAAACAAATCAAAATATGTAAGCTCCTCCCCATTTTTCAGGGGGGGGGGTTGGGAGGGGGTGCATGGGTAGCGCAGTAAACGCTAAGAGCAGAAACGAAATGCCCACATAAACCCTACCTACTCAAATCTGCAGAACTAATAACCAATCAACTAATATACTTCTCGCACAACCTTATAGCAAAGGTGCTAGCCACTAAGCCCTAAAAACCGTCCCGGTTATGTATGGGTGCTGCTTGCCTACGTAGCAGCCGGTATAGTTTCGGTATTGGTGGCCAATACTGCGCCAATGGGTTGGCATCCGCTTTTAGTCATTTTGGCCGCCGATGTTGCTGCCACCACAGCTGTTTTTCTTTTTAGTTTTGCCTTTAAAAACTCCAGCATTTACGACCCCTATTGGAGCGTTGCTCCCATAGTAATTGCCGGCTACCTTATTGCCCAAGCCGAAGTAGATGCATGCCTTATTCGCCAACTGATGGTGTTTGGCGTTATCTGTACTTGGGGCGGTAGGCTTACCTTCAATTGGTGGCGACAGTGGACCGGAATGGCCCACGAAGATTGGCGGTATATACAACTTAAGCAACAAACTGGCAAAGCCTATTGGTTGGTAAGTTTTGCAGGTATACACATGTTCCCTACGGTGCTGGTATACTTGGCTTGCTTAAGCCTTTACCCGGCGTTGAATAGCCAAAACAGTCCTTTCAATTTCTTGGATGTAGTGGGGCTCCTTATCTGTGGCATTGCCATTTGGATAGAAGCCAGCGCCGACAAACAGCTACATCGATTTGTAAAAAGCAAACCTGCGCCGGGTACCATATTGAAAAGTGGCCTCTGGCGCTATAGCCGTCACCCCAATTACTTGGGCGAAATTATGTTTTGGTGGGGCATCTTCTTTTTTGCCTTGGCCAGTGGTTGGCAATATTGGTGGTGTATCGCGGGGCCATTGTCTATCAATGCCCTATTTGTATTTATCAGCATACCCATGCACGAAAAGCGCTCCCTTGCCCGCCGCCCAAACTATGCCGAGCACATGCAGCGGGTACCCCGCTTGCTGCCTAGGTTGAATGATTTGATGGTTAGGAGGAACGCACAATAGTATCCTGCATGACGTTAATTGTGCATTGTATTTCGGTTTAAGGCGGTACACTCGTAAAACTGACATTAATCAACACCCTCTAGCACACTCGGTATTTAGGCAAATCCGATTGTTTGGGCTACCTTTACATTGGTTTAAAAACACGTATTCATGGCAGTTAAGCTGCACGACATAAAGGCCCCTATTGCAGCTGAGCTCGATATTTTTGAGGAGAAGTTCCGACTTGCCATGAAAAGCCGCGTGCCCATGCTTGACCGTGTGACGCACTACATTGTACAGCGCAAAGGCAAGCAAATGCGCCCTATGTTTGTTATGCTTTGTGCCAAATTGCATGGCGAAATAACCGAAAAGACATACAACGCCGCTGCCCTTATTGAGTTGTTACACACCGCCACCCTGGTGCACGATGATGTTGTGGACGACAGCCATAAGCGCCGCGGTTTTTTTAGCATAAACGCCCTTTGGAAAAACAAAGTAGCCGTTTTGGTGGGCGATTACCTACTGAGCAAAGGCCTCTTGATTTCGTTGGATAACGACCATTTCGACCTACTGAAGATAATGGCCAGCTCGGTGCGCGAAATGAGTGAGGGCGAGCTGTTGCAAATGGAGAAAGCCCGTAAGCTTGATATTAAGGAGGATGTGTATTTCGAGATAATCCGCCAGAAAACCGCCACGCTCATAGCATCTGCTTGCGCGTGCGGCGCTGCCAGCACCACCGACGATAAGGTGGCCATTGATAAAATACGCCTGTTTGGCGAAAAGGTGGGCATTGCCTTCCAGATAAAAGATGATTTGTTTGACTACGGTAGCCACGAAATTGGCAAGCCCAAAGGCATCGACATTAAAGAGCGCAAAATGACCTTGCCGCTTATTTATGCTCTCAACCAGGCCAGCCGCAGCGATAAACGCCGCATCATCAACATCGTGAAAAACGAGAACCACCTACCCCGCAAAGTAGATGAGGTAATACAATATGTGCGCGAAAGTGGTGGCATTGAGTACACTGAGCAAATAATGGAAACCTACAAACAGCAAGCCCTCGACATACTTCTCACTTACCCTGCCAGCCCTGTGCGCGATAGCTTAGAAGAGGTGATAAGATATACTACCGAAAGGAAGATATAAAGATTGCTATTCTCTTACCAAGTACTAAGCAGCAACAGCGATGCTATATTTAAGGCATGCAATTGTAAGGGGCCAGGTGCAATCTAATAGCAACAATGGCTAGGTAGTTATCGATTACTATACTTTGGTAATGGACAACACAACCGTTGATGGCCCCCCGAAAACCTATAGCCGTTTGCTAGAGGATTGAGGGCAATAGATTTTCGGTATTAGAAACAATTCGTAATTGCCACTACTATTGATCGGTTAAAGGGCTCAGCGTTTCGTTTATCGGGGTTTTGCACTACCATAAACATGGTTTTACTATCAGGGGTAAAAATGGGCCCCGTCTGTTCGCATCCACGCGGGCCAACACTAAAACGCACCAAATTGTCGCGAGAAGGATTGGGTTTAGAGAGGTCTAAAAAATACATTTCGTTGTACTTTTCGTTTTTTGCCAAGGCGGCTGGGCCGACCCGGTTGCGTTTTATGCTACCAATATCTTCGCAAACCACTAAATACTGCTTATTGTTAATAGAAACAGCAGTGAGTGCATCGGGCTGCGAAAAGTTTCCACCATCATTTAAGTCTCCGCCGGTAATCAGCACTTCCATCAAATTGGTTATTGGGTCTAGCACAAGCACATGGCCATATGGGGCATCGTACAAGGTGTCGTTTATACGGTTGGGTGCTTGGCTAATATGATAAGCCGGTTTGCCGCCTGAGCGAATGGCCTTGGCAAAGTTGCTGGTGTCGCCACCTGTCTCGGTTATGTATATTTTACCATTAACTACCTCTACCCATTCGTGTCCTTTAAACAATGTAGCGCCTAATTTAAAAGCCACTTCACGGGCATTTATCATGCTCAAGGTATCTCTGGGCAATGCCAACCAATTGCCGCCTTTACCATCCAGAGTTTGTTGGTAGGCGTATAGCTGCCCTTTGGTATAATCATCCTTTTTGTCGGCCACGAACCTAAAAAACGCTCCAGGGCTTTGGTCGTCGGTTAGGTACACGGTCTTGCCATCGGGCATGCAGTGCACATCTTCGTGGCTATAGCGGCCCATAGCATATAGTTTATGCAGTGGCTTATTGGTTTTCGGGTCAACTTCAACCATCCAACCCATATGTTCGTAGCGTTTAAAACCGTTAAAGTCTGACGTATCTCTAAAATGCGTGCCGTCTTTAGAAAGCTCAGCATTGCTATTGGTTGGATACTCCTCGGCGGTTAAAATGCTACCTTTAGGTGTAACTCCACCACCGCAGTTGTGCCAAGTACCTCCCAAATTATCAAAGCTGATGTAGTGAAAATCGTTTACCACTTTCCAGTGGCCGTTTTCCTGCTTTACTTCAAACCAGCTCATGCCACCGCCATCGCCTAGCAAATCGTTGGCGTTGCGAAGCTCGTGGTTTACGTATATATACCCGTGCTGGCTAGATCCGTTAATAGGCAGATAAGCCAAAAAATCTTGCTTGCCTTTGGCGGGTAGCTTGCGACCATCGTCGGTAAGAACAGAGTCTAATTGCTCCGAAAATAGTATGTCGTATTGTGCCCCTTTTGGCAATAGCAAGTTTTGTGTAGTATCATTGGGTGCTATGCCCTTAAAAGGAAATTCGCCCATAGGCAAAAAAGCAAAAGCTAACCCAATAGTAGCACTTAGCACCAAAACAACAGTAAAGCGGTACATGAAAAATTATTTGAGCTTCAATTTACAAGTCAATAAATTGCAAACCAAGCAGTGCTTGTTAAGATTTCAATAATTGCAGGTAAGGTTCTTGTTATCGGCACATTGATATTAGCAATGAGGGTTTTGGCAGGCTCAATTGTTTGTTCAACATGACTCCGACCAGCCATTCTCAGTAAGCAAAAAAAACGCCCGACACATTGCTGCGTCGGGCGTTTTATATCTATTTCCTAGTTACTACTTACCACCGTAGCGTTTACGGTCGGCTTCATCCAAGTACACCTTACGTAGGCGGATGGATTTTGGCGTAACTTCCACGTACTCATCAGCTTGGATATACTCTAATGCTTCCTCTAAGCTGTGGCGGATAGGCGGAGACAGTTTCATTTTATCATCCGTGCCCGATGCGCGCATGTTAGTAAGCTGTTTCTTTTTGGTAACGTTGATAACCAAATCGTCGCCACGGTTGTTTTCGCCAATAACTTGGCCAGTATATATTTCGTCGCCAGGGCCGATGAAGAACTTGCCACGGTCTTGTAGCTTGTCCAACCCATAAGCGATGGCAGTGCCCAATTCCATAGAAATCAATGAACCATTGATACGGCCTTCAATCTCGCCTCTGTAGGGCTCGTAGCCCTTCAAACGGTGAGCCATAATGGCCTCGCCCGCTGTAAGGGTCAATATACGGTTACGCAAACCGATGATACCACGAGAAGGGATAACAAACTCCAATGATACGCGGTCGCCTTTAGGCAACATGCTTACCATTTCACCTTTGCGTTTGGTAACTGCTTCGATAACCTTACCACTTACACTCTCTGGCAAATCCACGGTTAAATCTTCAACAGGCTCACATTTGCGGCCGTCAATTTCTTTAAACAATACCTGTGGCTGGCCTACTTGCAATTCGTAACCCTCGCGGCGCATGGTCTCAATCAATACCGAAAGGTGAAGTACACCACGTCCGAAAACCAAGAAGGTATCGGCGCTGTTGGTCATTTCAAGGCGCATGGCCAGGTTTTTCTCCAACTCTTTCTCCAAACGGTCTTTAATGTGTCGGCTGGTTACAAACTTGCCTTCTTTACCAAAGAATGGTGAGTTGTTGATGGTAAAGGTCATGCTCATGGTTGGCTCATCGATAGCAATTGGTACCAAGCCCTCTGGGTTTTCAAAATCGGCAATGGTATCGCCAATGTCAAAACCTTCAATACCAAGTACACCGCAAATTTCGCCGTTAATTACCGGGTCTTTTACGCGTGTTTTTCCAAAACCTTCAAATACGAACAATTCTTTCACACGAGTTTTAAGGATAGAGCCATCGCGCTTAACCAAGCTCACTGGCTGACCTTCCTTAAGGGTACCGCGGTGCAAACGACCAACGGCAATACGGCCTACGTAGCTGCTATAATCCAATGAGGTAATCATTAACTGCGTGGTGCCCGGGTGAGGGATTGGTGCAGGTATGTGCTCTAAGATAGCATCCAACAAAGGAATAACGGTAGTTGTAGGTACTTTGTAGTCATTACTCATCCAACCGTTCTTAGCTGAACCGTAGATAGTAGGAAAATCCAACTGCTCTTCGGTAGCATCCAAGTTGAACATCAGTTCGAAAACTGATTCTTGAACCTCATCAGGGCGACAGTTCTCTTTATCTACTTTATTGATAACTACAATTGGCTTAAGACCAAGGGCCAACGCTTTTTGTAGTACAAATCGAGTTTGTGGCATTGGGCCCTCAAAGGCATCCACTAGCAACAATACACCGTCGGCCATGTTCAATACACGCTCTACCTCACCACCGAAATCGGCGTGACCAGGAGTATCGATGATGTTAATTTTAACGTCCTTGTAACGTACCGCTACGTTTTTAGCCAAGATGGTGATACCGCGCTCACGCTCCAAGTCGTTATTGTCCAATATCAATTCTCCGGGAATCTCGTGGTCCGAAAAAAGTTTACATTGTAGTAGCAACTTGTCTACTAGGGTAGTTTTGCCGTGATCGACGTGCGCGATAATGGCGATGTTTCTAATTGGAATTTGATTCATTTCGATTTACGAATTACGATGTATGAGTTACGACTGTATCTTGGCTTTGAGACCATTATACAATCTATCTTCTTACATTCCCTAATAAAGGGAATTCTAAAAGATGCGCAAAGATAACCTTATTATTTCACGCCCGCTACTATTTATTGTTTTTTAATGGTTTGGTGATGTTGGGGAGGAGATAGTACCTGCAATTACCATCAACGCAAGCTATAATTAGCGGCACGTGCCATGGGGTAAACAAAAGAGCCCCAGCGTAATTTTGCTGAGGCTCTATAAATATGTAAATGTGCTTTGTTGTTTATACGCCAGTGCAAGTGCCTTGCTCAGTCCTTTTTAGTTTGCTGGTATCAAAACACATACCCTTAGCTTTGTTTACCAAGTTGTTGTAAGTGCCTTGGTTAAGGCTAGCCGTGCGGCTCAAAATAAACAAGGTGTTTTTATCAGGGTCGCCTACCAACATGTAATCGCCATTCGGCCCGAAATCTAATATCCAGTAATCCGCATCAACAGGCGAAACTGGGAAACGTACTTTTATTTTCGCAAACACATTTGGGTCGGGTACGGTAGCAGTGCCCGTTATATTATTAGGTATACCAATCAAAGCACCACCTAAGCGGCAACTGTTTTTTACGATGATGTTGCTGCCATTGTCAAGATACTCGGCAGTGGTGCATTGGCAACCTATATTGAAAAACTGCGGAATGCTAGCAATTTCATACCATTTACCTAAAAATTGGGCTTTATTGGCAGTAGTATCAACCGTTACAGGTAAGCAAGTAGGTTTGCTACAAGTAGCCGACATAAGGGTTACCATCGTTAGTAGAACTATAAAATACTTCATTGGTAAGGAGGTTGGTTTTGTAGGTGAATACACCTAACAATGAACCAACTGTTTTGTTGAGTACTTTTAAAAATAAATTGATAAATACTGTATCCTGCTCTTTTTTATTGATGTTTCCTTAGTTGCTACAACCAGAAAAAAACGAGCCAGGTAAGAAACAGCACTGGCAACAAGATGGGCACTGCAAACTTTATGATATAGTTCAAGAAGCTTGGCATACCAAGGCCCTCCTCTTCGGCAATGGCTTTTACCATAAAGTTGGGCGCATTGCCTATGTAGGTAAATGCCCCAAAAAATACGGATGCTATAGATACTGCTGCCAAATAATCCATAGAGCTTACCCCATCTAGCATTACCCCATTAGCAAATTGCCTTACATGCTCCGGGTTACCAATGTCTAGCCCAATTTTGCCCATGGCCGCTGCCAGAAAGTTAAGATAAGTGGGGGCATTATCGAGCACGCCCGAAAGGCCTCCTGCTGTCCAATATAGGCTGTTGGCGGTTACGAGATGGGCATTTTCTTGGGCAAATGCCCCGATAAGCTGCAGTGCGGGCATCATGGTAGCGAAAATGCCAATGAACAGAAAGGCCACCTCCTTTATAGGGTCGAAGTTGAAGTGATTTTCTTTGAGGGCCTCACTATCAGATGTTTTGTAGGCCACCACCGCCGTTATGAGCATAATAAGCTCTCGCAAGTATGATATTTTATCGCCGTGATAGTTGATGTATAAGAAACTTGGTAGTTCGATTACATTTGGGTCGATAAAAATGGCACCGATAACCGCCACCAAAAACAAAATGTTGCGCGCACCCATAATGCTAATTTTGCCAGTGTGTGGTTTATGGTGCACCACTTCAATTTTATTCCGCTTATCAAACACAAAGAATATAGCCAGTAGTAACCCAATAGCAAACATCCACGGACCCCACAGGCTTAGCAAAGTCCACTCAAATGGTACCCCTTTCAAGAAACCAAGAAATAGCGGCGGATCGCCCATAGGTGTAAGGCTTCCGCCCACATTGCTTACTATAAAAATGAAGAACACCACGTGGTAGGGTAACAACCGACGCCTGTTGAGGCGCATATATGGCCGTATGAGCAACATAGATGCACCAGTGGTACCTATAAAATTGGCCAACACGGCACCTAAGAGCAGCAGTATTACGTTCACCGTGGCAGTGCCCTGCTTATCAACCTTAATTAATATTCCGCCGGAAACCACGTACAGCGCACCAAGCAAGGCTATAAATGAGGCATACTCGGCCAAGCTGTGCACGGGGTGGTGCTGGTCGTGCAGCATAAAGAGGTAATAACCCACTACCACTGCACCTAAACCAATAGCAATAACTGGGTAATATTTATGCCAAAAACGACCGTAAAACAACGGTCCAGTAGCAATCATGCCCAGTAGCAGCAAAAACGGTATAACCGACCAAATGGCGGGCATGGCATGAAGGCTTGATGCAGGCACACCAGTTGATTGTGCCACCACAAGTGCTTCGGTCATGGGCAGCGTATCGGCAAAAGCGGGTTGTGCCGCAAAGGCGAGGCATAGTAACAGAAGCCCTAATATAGTAGGGTAACTAAAAATCTTGCGAAAGCAGGTACTTAAACTCATCAAAACCGATTAACAAATCAACCAAAAAAACTGATTAACCCAACCCTACTGCTGCGCAACCAATTTGCCCAACGCAATGTTCAAGGCCCTACGGGTAAGATGCAGTTGTCCCCCAGGCAGTTGGT
>CAIOSU010000126.1 GCA_903861055.1 uncultured bacterium | reverse complement strand
GGGGTGGGGTCGGTTAAGCATTCTAAGCCAATAAACTGGCGCACATTGGCCACTTCATCAACGCTCAAGGTGCTGGCAGGTTTATACTCCTTACGTATGTTGTGGTCGGTAATGGTTACGTGCGGTATATCAATACTTCCTGACCGCGGCATGTGGCAGCCTACACAATTGTTGTTGGTGGCAGTCAAATCTGTTTCTGGCGCACTGCAAAGCTTCTGCGATTGGGCATTGGCATTGCTTTGGTGGCAATTGGTGCACTTTACGTTGAAGTCTTCCTTTTTGCCAGCCCGCACACTTACGTGGGGGTTGTGGCAGGTAATGCAGGTCATTTCGGTTTGCAGGTAACATTGGCTCATGCGCAACCTATCTGCTTGCGAGGCCATAATAAAATCGTTTTCGCCGCCTTGGTACCTAGGCAAATACACGTTCATTACCTCTTTTAGGTGCATGGCAGGTTTAAAATCGTCCCAGTTTTTATCGTCTTGCAGCACTGCCACGCCCTGCAAGTGGCAGCGTTGGCAGAGGCTCATTTGTAGGTCTTTGTTTAGGCGGCGTGGGTTTACAATGGTGTAGTCGGCCTCTTTGGTGGTATCCACAATAATGCCAGCCAGTTTTTCTTTTACGTGCAGTTCGCCCGGGCCATGGCAGCGCTCGCAATCAATACCCACGGGTACTTGCTTGTACTGGTTTACCGAGCCTTCAACAAACTCTGGCAAGCCGTTGTGGCAGGTCATGCACTCATGCCCTATAACCCTGCTAAAGCGCGAGTTGAAACCACCCTCGAAACCGGGTGCCATATCCCAATATTTTTCTTGGGTGTAAAAGGTAATAGGAGCCTGAAAAACAAAGCCATTGACGTTGTACAGATGCGAGTTAGTATGGTGCCCTGAGCCTATTACATAGCTTACGTGCTGTATGCGGCTGTGCACGGTATCACCATCAACCACTCGGTACTCGCGCACAAACATGCTGTCGTTTTGCCAATAAGGGTGGTAATATAGATTGTTTGCGGTGTCGTATACGGCGGTGTGGGGCTCAAAGGTAGCGGCGCTTTTTTCTCGGGTAGCCAGGCCAAATGATTGGCCCATGCCCGTTTGCATGTAACTGTTGTAAATATCGGTATGGCAACTTTTGCATTGGTCCATGCCCACATATTTTACTGAATCCTGTAGGTTGAGGAACGGTGATGTTTCGCTGGTTTGGGTAGTGGTGTTGGTATCGCAATAACTTACGGATACCACCAGAGCGCCCAAGAGCAATAACCATAACCAGCGATATGTGCGGTGCATGTTGTAAAGATAAGGCAAAAGCCAATATCGGATTGAGGTTTACAGTAAAACTCTTAACAGCCTTTAGCGGGTAGTGTAATTGTAGTAGTTCACTAAATGAACAACTGAATGCAACCTATAATTTTATGCATTACATATATAGCATAACTGTATTTGAGTATCATCATGATATTTATATTGACGGAAGCTTTGTTTACTAAAAAAAATGCTACATTTAAGACAGTCCATGTTAACCTGACATTAAGCTTACTGTAATTTAAATGTAAAGAATGCATTACCTTTCCTCACACCAGGCATTTTATAGTTCGAAACTTCCATTTTTCCTGTTCTTGGTTGCTGCAACGTTTACTCAATTTTTTTGGGGAGCGGCACCTTTGAAAGCTCAGTGTAACCTTGATTCGCTATTTATATCCACTAGCGCTTGCGATAGTTTAGGAAATTATACAACCACAGGGGAGATTTATTTTACCAACCCGCTCACAACCGGAACGCTTGTAATTACTGATTGCAATGGCAATTTCGATTCGTATCCAGCAGCGTCGGTGGTTAGCCCTCAAACATTTCTGATTACAGGCCAAGTAGCAGATAGTTTGCCTTGCAATATTACTGTCGTTTTTAGCGACGATTTGACCTGTACCCAAACAATTCCCTACACGGCGCCTGCTTGTTTAGGCTGTTTTTTTACTAGTATTTCAGACAGTACGGGTATTTGCAATGGCACAAACAATCTTTTTCCAAGATATGGTGCATTAACGTTTCTAGACCCGCCAACAACAGGATTATTGATAGTTAGGGATTGTAACGGCTATGGTGATACCCTATTTCCGCCATTTACTTCTCCAGCCAATTTCCTGATTCAGTCTAATTCTGATGGTACGGTTGGCTGCACTTTGACTGCCTTTTTTACAGCCGATACCTCATGCAATATTTCTAGCATCAACAACAACCAACAAGGCTGCTTGTGTGTGGCAAGTACTGGTACCTTCACAGGCAGTGTAGCAGGTGATGGTATTATACCTTACAAACTTTGTTTTGGCGACCAGTTTACCATGACCTCTAACGGAAATTTGGTTCCTCCGGGTATTGCCAATAATCCGCCTATCAATAACATTAACCCCAATGCTGCCTATAGGCCGGGTCTTGGTTATTTGGTATACCAATGCCCACCAACGGTCTTGCCCCAAAACAACTTGTTCGATGCGTTTGGCAACCCTACCGATCCGTGTTTACTTGGGTTTACGGGTTTTATTGGCAATTCGTTTACGGAGCTCAACTTTTTGGGTGCTCCGTCATACGTGGGCACTTACACCAACAATACGGCATACTATGTAGCCATAACGTTTTACGATACCGTGGAGTTATACTACAGCTTTGTAAATACTACGCTCAACTGCTATTCCATGAGTGCGCCGTTTGCGGTGCAGTATTTGCCACAGGTTGTTACTTCCAACCCAACCACCAATTGTTTGGATAGCAGCTTTTCGGTGAGGGTAAATGGTGGCTTGCCTGCTATTGATGGCTCGGTGTTTACTGCCACTAATCTGCTCCCCGCAACAGCATCATTTGTAAATGATACTGCTTTGAATGGCGGAACTATTCGGATTAATGGTTTGCGTAACGGCGATGTTTATTCTTTTGATATTAGCGATGTTAATGGATGCGCTATCACGGTTACGGGTGGTCCGTTTGTTGGTGTGCCTACTGCAAATGCGGGCCTAGACGATACCGTATGCGGAGCATTGAGTTACACCTTATCGCCAGTGCGGAGTTTTGGCACAGGTAGTTGGTCGGGGCCAGTGGGAGTTTCATTTGCACCAAACGCCAATACCGCAAATGCCACTGTAACGGTTCCTTCGGCTGGTTTATATAGGCTTGTTTGGACAGAAAGTACAGGAGCGCCATGCTTGACAAGGGATACTGTAGTAATCAGTTTCTCTAATTTATCAATGACTACTGTTTCAACGCAATCAAACTGCGGGCTATTTGATGGCAGCATAACTGCAACTGCAGCAGGCGGCAATACGCCTTACCAATTTAGTATTGATACGGGCATCACCTTTCAAGGCACTGGTGCATTCAATAATTTATTGGCCGGTAACTATAGCATACTAGCAACGGATGCCTTTAATTGCAGTGTTACGGCAACTGAAACGGTAGTCAATTTTCAAGTTTTTCCAGTACTAACACCAGCAGGGCCGTTTTGTATAGGTAGCCCAGCCGTTTCGCTTGTTGGCTCGCCAAGTGGCGGCATTTGGCGCGGTGCAGGAATCACTGATTCGGTATCGGGTATTTTCAATCCGAATGCTGCAGGCGTGGGCACTGCAAGGGTGTATTACGTGGTGTGCAACGGTTTTGTTATCGATAGTATCGATATTGTGGTAAACGCACTCGACTCAGCGGGCTTTGCCTATCCTGCATCAACTTTTTGCAGCGATGATGCAAACCCTGCGCCCACTTTAAGCGCTACGCCAGGTGGTGTTTTTAGCATAAACAATGGCGGTGTAATTGATGCGAACACTGGGGTGGTGAATATTGCCGCCTCTGGTGGGGGTAATTTTAGTGTAACATATACCACACAAGGCAGTTGCCCAGCAACCAATACCGAAACGATTGCCATTGTTGCAAGGGCAAACCCCATTATTACTCCTGCTGGGCCATTTTGCGTAAACAACGGGAGTGTCGTGCTTTCGGCTTCGGTGCCCAATGGGGTGTGGAGTGGGCAAGGGGTTACATCGCCTAATACGGGTGTGTTCAATCCGCAAATTGCAGGGGTGGGTATCCATCAAATTGTTTATACTGTCGGTGGCGTTTGCGGAGCTGCCGATACCGTTGATGTTGAAGTATTAGCTATTGACGATGCTACTTTTGCTTACGCAACCAATAGCTTTTGTATCCTCGAAACGAATCCAATACCGAATGTTTCGGGTACGCTGGGCGGGGTGTTTGCTATTAGCAATTCGGGTACCATTGATGCAGCAACAGGCGCTATTGACTTACCGTTGAGTGGCAGTGGTAGTTTCACCATTACCTATACCACGCAAGGTGCTTGTCCAACATCTTCCATTCAGCGTATTGATATTGCCGACCAGCTGATAGTTGCTATTGAGCCAGTAGCAACACTTTGCAATAATGATGGTGCGGTTAACCTAATCGCAAACCAACCGGATGGCTTCTGGAGAGGAACGGGTATTACCGATTCTGTTTTGGGTGTGTTTAATACCATAACCTCGGGTGTTGGCAGCTTTACGGTAACCTATACCGTACCTGGGCTTTGCGGCAACAGCGATGATTTGACCATACAGGTTGAAGCAAATGATGAAGTAGCCATTGAATATGATAGCACCTTATACTGTGTGCTTACCGAAGAGATTCTACCCATACAAACAGGTACGGTTGGTGGTATATACTCCATCAATAATAGTGGATCT
>CAIOSU010000125.1 GCA_903861055.1 uncultured bacterium | reverse complement strand
TACGAAGACGACCCATTAGTGCATGATAAAATAAGCAGTGGGTTCTACCTCTCTACTTATCAGGCAGGCCTTTGGGCCCTGGACCATGCCGATGAATTGCATTTACCTTTATTATTGTTTCATGGAACTGAAGACCAACTAACTTCGTATGAAGCTAGCAAGGAATTTGCCAAGAAAGCAGGCGATTTAGTTACCTTCCGCTTGTTTAATGGTGCGTACCATGAAATACACAACGACCTATGCAAACAAGAATTGTTTGATTTGATGATAAACTGGTTGGACTCCAGAGTAGGTAACGAAGAAGAGGAGTAAGCCAACCGGCTACGTGATTATGTTTGCTATAATAGATACAGAAACTACGGGCGGTAATCCTGCCAAAGATAAAGTGATGGAAATTGCCATCATTGTGCACGACGGAACTCGAGTGGTGGAGGAATTTTCTACCCTTATCAACCCAAAAGTGCCTATAGCGCCATTTATCAAAAAACTTACGGGCATAAATGATGCGATGGTGAAAAACTCCCCAACATTTGAGGAGGTAGCCGAAAGAATTTTGGAAATGACCAAGGGCCGCATATTTGTGGCTCACAACGTAAGCTTTGATTATGGGGTGTTGCGCAACGAGTTTAGGCGCATGGGCGTGAGGTTCGACCGCAAACAACTGTGTACCGTAAAATTTAGCCGCCGAGTGTTGCCAGGCTGCCAAAGCTATAGCCTAGGCAAGCTTTGCCGCGAGATAGGCATCAACCTAGAAGGTCGGCACCGTGCCTATGGCGATGCCGCTGCCACTGCCGAGTTGTTTACGCGCTTGTTGCATGAAGATAAAGACAAGGTGCTGCACAATATGCTGGAGTTGGAGTTGACTGGGCTAGAAGAGGTGCCTAACCTTAACTTTGAGATTGTGGAAGACTTACCGGAAGATACAGGTGTGTTTACGCTGCACGACAAGGATGGCAAGGTGCTTTACCTAGGTAAAGGGCGCAACCTTCGTAAGCGTATTGTTGAGCTGCTTACCAAAGATTTGGCCGACCATAAGTATAGTGCTTTGCGATGTGCCATTGCCGATATATCGTATGACGTAACGGGTAGCGAGCTGGTAGCGCAATTGATTGAAACCGAAGAGGTAATAAGGCAACAACCCGTTTACAACCCTGCACAGCGCCGCCGAAATTATAGGTATGGAGTGTATCATTTTACCGATGACTATGGTTATGTGAACCTTCATGTAGATGCTATTGCCAATCGCAGCGAAGAGCGTCCGTTGGTGGAGTTTACTACCCGTAAAAGCGCTGTAGCGGTACTAAAGCGCATGGTTAGCCGCAATGGCCTATACAGTGCACTGTGCGGTTTTAGCGAAAATGGGGAAAGTAAATTGCCAGACATTCCGCCGGTGTTGTATAACAATAAGCTGAACAGGTTGCTGAGCAAATACCAATACAATAACCCCAATTTCTTTATTGTTGGCGAAGGCCGCTCGCACCACGAGCAAAGTATTGTTTGGATAGAGAACCACCGCTTTATGGGCATAGGCTACTTTGAGCCAGAGTATATTGAAAATGATATAGATTCGCTTAAGGAAGCTGTAAACCGCAAGCCCGATACGCCCGATGCCCACCGCATCATCCGTAATTGGATGGGTAGGAAGAACCAAGATACGGTGATTGTGTACTAGTAATGTCAGAATCCTGATTTTACAGCATTAGCTTGATTAGAAAGGGATTTTTACTGTCTTGAGCAAATGGTGTTGCTTCAGTAATGATTTTTAGAGTGATTCTATTAATATCATTTTAACCACACCCAACGCTCCAATTCCGTATTTTTACCGCAATCATAAAAGCGGATGCAGATACCTTTACTGCAAGAGGTAGTAATTATTTTGGGCCTTTCGGTGCTGGTAATATTGATTTTCCAGCGATTGAAGCTGCCTACTATATTGGGTTTTTTGCTTACCGGCGTTTTAATTGGCCCTTTTGGCTTTAGTTTGATAAAGGCCATCCATGAGGTTGAAGTATTGGCAGAAATAGGGGTCATACTGCTGCTTTTTGTGATCGGGTTGGAGTTTTCGCTCAAGAGTTTAATGGCCATCAAAAAAACGGTGTTTGTAGGTGGTTCGGTGCAGGTGTTTGTTACTATTGGGGTTACAGCACTTAGCTTCTACCTTACGGGCCAAATGCTTACCTCCTCCATATTCATGGGCTTTTTGTTTGCGCTCAGCAGCACTGCCATTGTACTAAAGCTATTGCAAGAAAGCGGTGCAATGAATACCCCTCACGGTAAAATATCGCTGGCTATACTTATTTACCAAGATATTATTGTGGTGCCCATGATGTTGGTTACGCCTTTAATGGTTGGTGATGGCGGTAATTTATGGGAGGCTATATTAATACTTGTTGGCAAAGCCTTTGCCGTAATATTGGCAGTAATACTGGGTTCCCGTTATATAGTGCCACGCCTACTTTATGCCGTGGCACGCACCAAAAGTAAAGAGCTGTTTGTGCTTACCGTTGTGGTGCTGTGCTTTTCGGTAGCATGGATGACCTCGGTGGCTGGGCTATCGTTGGCACTGGGCGCTTTTATGGCCGGGTTGATTATTTCCGAGAGCGAATATAGCCATCAAGCCACTGCCAACATTTTGCCCTTCCGCGAAATCTTTACCAGTTTCTTCTTTGTATCAATAGGGATGCTATTGGATGTGCAGTTTTTTGTGAGCCACTTAGGCTGGGTGCTGTTGTTTGCTTTTATGGTAATGGTGGCCAAAGCCTTGATAGCCTCGTTGGCGGCACTAATGCTGCGCTACCCCATACGCACAGTGCTGCTTACAGGTTTGGCGTTGTTTCAGGTGGGCGAGTTTGCCTTTATCCTCAGCAAAACCGGTTTGGAGTATAACTTGTTGAGCGACGAGTTGTACCAGTATTTCCTCGCCATATCACTAATGACCATGGCTGTTACGCCATTTGTGTTTAAATACTCCGATGATATATTGGCGGTGCTAGTTAAAACCCCATTGCCGAAGAATTTTAGCCGCATCATGTACCATCCTAAAGATGTATCCGATGCCGAGCATGCAGCATATGATTTTAATGATCACCTAGTTATAATTGGTTATGGCATTAATGGCAAAAACGTGGCCAAGGCCGCCCGATTTGCCAACATCCCCTACGTAATATTGGAACTAAACCCCGACACCGTGCGCGACGAACGGGCCAAGGGCGAACCCATTTACTTTGGCGATGCTACGCAAGAGCCCATTCTTACGCACATTAACATACAGTTGGCTAGGGTAGTGGTGGTGGCTATAAGCGACCCGGAGGCTACCAAACGTATTATTGTAAGCATCCGTAGCATATCCCAAAAACCACACATCATTATCCGCACGCGGTTTATTCAGGAAATGGCCGATAATTATAGCTTAGGCGCCAATGAGGTGATACCTGAAGAGTTCGAGACCTCTATAGAGATTTTCTCAAGGGTATTGAGTAAGTATTTGGTGCCACAAGATGAGGTGGCGCAGTTTATAGAACAAATAAGAGAAGGTAGTTACCGAATGTTTCGACCTGTGGCAAACGGTAATGAAGAAAAGGGTGCTGCACTGCAAATACCTGATATTGAGATATCTACCCTAAAAGTAACCAGCAATAGCAACGAGGTTGTAGGCAAAAGTATTGGCGATTGCCAGCTGCGCAAAAAGTATCACGTAACTTTATTAGCTATTAAGCGAAATGAGGTGTACCTTACTGACATTGACATTGCTACCCAAATAGAAACCGATGACATACTGTTTGTGTTTGGCAGACCTGAGCACATTGCAGCGTTTAATAAGCTTATTGAAGCATAGACATTAAAAGTACGTCGCCTTTTTTTAACTAAATATCAAAAACACATTAATAATTGGGAATAAATGACTAAATTGAACCTACACAGGAACCAAATAGGTGTCTGTTAGGTTAGTAATAGGAATTTAAGTCTGTTGTACAATATATCGGATACATTGCACGTTAACTTTAGTATGCAACAAATACCCCGAAGCATTATCCACTCCATGTGGATATTTAGAGATGCGCTTTATAAAACTTGTTTGCCATATTTAACAGCGCCCAACCGGTACCTTATTTATAGGGCAAGACTTTAATCATTGCGAATACCACATTATTCGTTCACTAAACGTAGTTGAATGCGACAGTTAAAAATTACAAAATCTATCACTAACCGTGATAGCCAATCCATTGAAAAGTATCTCCAAGAAATCGGACGTGTAGACATGGTGACTCCTGAAGAGGAAGTTGAACTTGCACGCCGTATTCGCATGGGAGACCAACAATCTCTGGAGAGATTGGTTAGTGCCAACTTACGTTTCGTAGTATCTGTAGCCAAAAAATACCAAAACTTGGGCTTGCCGCTCAATGACCTTATTAATGAGGGCAACCTTGGCTTGGTAAAAGCTGCACAGCGATTCGACGAAACCCGCGGTTTCAAATTCATTTCTTATGCAGTATGGTGGATTCGCCAGAGCATTATTCAAGCTATTGCCGAGAACAGCCGTTTGGTGCGCTTGCCGCTTAATAAAGTGGGCTCGCTTACTAAAATCAACAAAGCTTTCTCTGCACTAGAACAGGAGTTTGAGCGTGAACCTACCGCCGAAGAATTGGCAAATAGCCTTGACATTGGCGAGGATGAAGTGAAAACCACTTTGGCAGTAGCTTCTCGTCACGTATCAATGGATGCTCCTTTTGAAGAAGGCGAGAGCAACTCATTGATTGACGTATTGGAAAACCCAGATGCTCAGAACGCCGACTTTGAAATGGACTACACTTACTCGTTGAGCGTAGAAACCGAGCGCAGTCTTTCATTGCTTACTGAGCGCGAGCGCGAAGTACTGAAATTGTTCTATGGTATTGGTGTTGACAATGCAATGACGCTTAGTGATATTGGCGAGACCCTAGGTCTTACCCGTGAGCGCGTTCGTCAAATCAAAGACAAGTCAATCAACAAGCTACGTGCCGAGGCCCGCAGCGGATCGTTGAAAGAATACCTTTGCCAATAACACGGCATAAAAAGGTTAGTTTATAAAAATCCCCGTCTCGTTTTGAACGAGACGGGGATTTTTTGTTTTAATGCTCTGTTGCAGGACGTAGTCTTGTTGGGAAGTATGTTACTGGAACATGCTTTTACCAGCCGCAGATTGGGCGTTATGTATTAGCGTGTCACGGTGAGTCTCGTTTCAAACGAGACTCACCGTGACACATCGGAAAACGCATAGGGATGTAAAAAAAAGCCCCGCCAACATCGGTTGGCAGGGCTTTTTTTGGTATTATATGTCTTATTGCTTCACAAACTTACCAGCTCCTTTGGTGCCCTCGGCACTTGTGTAGGTGAGGTGGTAAATGCCAGCAGCCAACTCATTGATAGCAATGGTGGTGCGGTTATCGGTTACAGTTATTTCCTTAACCAACATACCCAAGTTATTAATGATGGCCAACTTGCCGCCTTGCGTGCCGTTAGGTATTACAACCGTCAATTGGTTTTGGGCTGGGTTAGGGTATATTTGCAAGCTAAGGGTATTTACAGTGCCAATGCCTATCGTAACGCAAGTATCAACGGTAATGCTGTAGCACGTGCTATCGGTGCCAGTAGCGCCATTTACGGTCACGCAGGCAAGGTAGGTGCCAGCTTCGGCATAATCATGCGTTGCAGTTTCGCCAATGCTGTTGCTTCCGTCGCCAAATGTCCAAGCCACTAATCCAGTATAGCCGGTCGAAGTATTGGTAAATTCTACAGTAAGGCAAGTATCGGTGTAGCTAAAGTCTGCAAATGCAGGCGAAGGCAATACTGTTACATAAACAGTTGCAGTGTCGCATAAGCTTGGGGTAGCATTATCGCAAAGGGTATACTGGAAAGTAGCTTGCCCGCTAAAGCCAGCAGTTGGTGTAAAATCAACCGTACCATTACCATTGTTGCTCGCAGTACCGTTAGTGGCGCCAAATACGCTGCTTACGCTAATTACGTCACCAGCATTTGGGTCAAGGTCATTGTCAATCACATCAACTGTTACTAGTGTTTCGAATGGGGTAGTGATGCTGTCATTTACAGCTACAGGAGCACTATTGCCTGCCACAAAGTTGGTAACTACAACATTCTTGCAAACGGTATCGCTGCCAGTAACGTTGGTGGCAGTAAGGCATACATTATAGGTGCCGTTTGCCGAATAAATGTGTGAAGGGTTTTGGGTAGTGCCCAGAGCCGAAGCATCATCATAGTTCCAGCTCCAAGCATTAGGATTGTTGGTGGTTAGGTCGGTAAACTGCACCAAGCCGCCCGATGGGTTGGTCCATGAGAAATCGGCAACTGGCGCTGGAGGAATAAGTGAGTAAGTAATGCGGCTAATAGCACCTGATGTGCTATTGTAGGCAATAGTCAATACGGGACCTTTGCTTTCCTTGGCCAACCAAGTGTAAGTGGTTACAGTATCTCTAATGTCGTCGAATGTTGACCACGGGCTAAAACTTAATAATTTAATCTCCACTAGAGCTCTGGTTTGCTCTACCCGCTTTTGACGTAAAGCTTGGTAGCTGCCAGTTGGGGTTATAATAGTGCCCCAGCCATCAATAGTATCGGTATAGCTCGAGGTAAAGGTTAGGCGAATCCTATCAACCGGTTGGCCAACACTGCTGCCACTTGCTTCTTCTACAAAGCCATAGTTGCCTGCAAAATTATTGTTATAGTTGGTAGGGAAACGGTATAAATCGAAAGTAGGGCTGAATTGGACAGAAACCGGATTGGTGCCAGCACCCAATAAAGGACCTGCTAGCCCTTTAGCGGTAAAAGCTGTTGATGTATTGGTAAAATAGCCGTAATTAACATTGTCTGGCGTAATGGCATTGGTAGTACCTGGAAAATCACTGCTATATGGAGTGCTTGAAGGCAAGGCATGGGTCGATGTTTCGGCAATATCCTGCACTAGGCCAGCAAAATTCCAGGTTTGGTTGGCACCTTTTGGGCCAGCAGAAAAGCCAACCGGAACAGTATCAACTGCATTGTTTAGCACTCTTGGTGCCGTTGGCAAATCGGTGCTTAAAATGGTTATTTGGGCATTTGCAAAAAACAAAAAGTTGCAGCAAAGCAACACGAGGAGTAAACGAATCATCTGTCGAGCTTGTGTTTTAAGAGACGGTTAAAGGTAAAAGTTATCAGGTGTTTGGCACTAGTTACTTGTATGATGGGTTTAAGGTGCTTAATGTTGCTTTTTAATGGCCGTTTGTAAAAAAAGCACTCAGAACCACCGTTTACAGGCAATGTTAATGGTCAAAAAAATAATTTTAGCTGGTCTCTTTTTTAAAAACGTTTGGGGGTAACAACTATTACGAATTCAACATCACTGGCATTACCAACATTAGTATATCCTCGTTGTCATCTTTTTCGGTTGGTAGTATAATGCCTGCACGAGTTGGGCCACTCAATTCAAATACCACTTCGTCACTTTCCAAAACGTTCAATATTTCTATCAAAAATTTGGCATTGAAACCAATTTCCACATCACCGCCATCGTAAGTGCAATTTAGGCGCTCATTGGCTTCATTGCTAAAATCTAAATCTTGGGCAGAAACTTGCAACTCGCTGCCACTGATTTTCAGCACAACTTGGTTGGTAGTTTTGTTGGAGTAGATGGAGATACGACGCAATGAACCTTGAAGCTCGCTGCGATCGATGTTAAGTTTGCTATTGTTATTTACCGGTATTACAGCATTGTAATCTGGGTAGCGAGCATCAATCAATCGGCAGATTAGGTTGATGTTGTTGAACTCAAAAAATGCGTTTGAGTTGTTGTAGCTAATGTTTACTGAGTTATCGTCGTTTGGTAGGGCCGATTTCAACAGGTTCAAGGCTTTCTTCGGTACAATAAACGAAGTGGCCTTTTCGCTGCGGGCATCTGTGCGGCTGTAGCGCACCAGTTTGTGCGCATCGGTAGCTACAAAAGTGGTGCCTTCAGGGCTTAGTTGAAAAAACACCCCCGTCATAGCTGGGCGCAGCTCATCGTTACTAACCGCAAACAAGGTTTTGGTAATGGCTTTAAGCAAGACATTGGTAGGCAATTGCAGGCTGGTTACATCTTCGGCAACCGGTATTTTTGGAAAATCATCGCCGTTTTCGCCAGCCAAACGGTATTTACCGTTCTCGCTAGTTATTTCTACGCCAAAGTTCTTATCGTCAACGGTAAAGGTTAGCGGCTGATCGGGTAAGGTTTTCAAGGTATCCAACAAAATTTTTGCGGGAATAGCCACGCGTCCGTTTTGCTTAGCTTCAACGCTAAGGCTAGTGCTCATGCTGGTTTCTAAGTCAGTAGAGAAAGCAGTAAGCTTACCGTCCTTTATCTCGAAAAGGAAGTTTTCTAGAATTGGCAATACAGAGCTGGAAGAAATAACCCCACTGATGGTTTGCAATTGTTTTAGCAGGGCTTGGGTGGATACGATGAACTTCATTTTGTCTACAACTTTAAGCTAGCAAATATAGTGTATTGCGTTTTAAATTGAGAAAGGTGTGGAGAACTAAACAGGAGACAGTTGTAATTATAAGCTAATAGTGCTTTAAAACATGTTTTGGTTATGGCAATTTAGTAACAAACTGTTTTGTTTTTGTCTAAAGGTTTTGATGTTGAAGCTCCAAAGGTGAACTTTAAGTATAGCAGTGATTGCTATTTTGTAGATAAAAATTTTAATTTTAAAAAAAATCTACTCCCTATGATGCCCAATTTTTTGTTTGTTGCCCTTGCTGCACTAATACCACTAGCTGTAGGCTTTGTGTGGTACAATCCTAAAATCGGTTTTGGTAATGCTTGGATGAAGGCAGCCGAGATAAACGAGGATAAGATAAAAGGCTCCAACATGATTCTTATTGCTGGTTTAACCTATCTTTTCAGTTTCTTTATCAGTGCTGCACTATTGAGTATCACTATCCATCAAATGGGTTTTTACTCAACGTTAGCCAGTGAGCCTGGTTTTCTTACCGACCCGAATGCTGAAGTTACCACTTACTTTAACAACTTTATGACAACCTATGGCGATCGCTTTCGCACCTTTAAACATGGGGCATTACACGGAACTATTGCTGGTATCACTTTAGCGTTGCCTATTGTTGCTATCAGCGCTTTGTTTGAGCGCCGAGGCTTTAAGTATGTTGCCATACACGTTGGTTTTTGGGTAGTAAGCCTTGCGTTAATGGGCGGGGTTATTTGCCAGTTTGCTTAAAAGCTCTTGCTTGGCCAGCTTTGGTTTCGCCTTGGATAAATTTCTTCTGCAGGGCGAAGAATTTACGAATTTCGTTAAAAAGAAAGCCGCGCAAAACTTGCGCGGCTTTCTTTTTGGCATCTTTAGCTTAGGTATCAATGCCCGTGCCCACTATGCAAATCACCGCTCAACTCGCCTAGTCCTTCCAAATCGTCGCAGTGCCAAAGCTTTTGCACTTTTTTCACTGGCCTTTGAGTAGGTGTTCCG
>CAIOSU010000124.1 GCA_903861055.1 uncultured bacterium | reverse complement strand
CTAGTTGCTTGCTATCGGTTTTTGTTAACAGCTGGCGAGTCACCGATCAAAAACAAGGCTAACCGATACACGCCTGCTATCATAGTAAGCAATATGAAAAATATGCTAAGTAGTGCAAACGTTTTTTTGTATTGAGGAAACGTGGATAGTGGCGCATCGGCAAGCAAACCGGCAACAACCAGCAAGCTAATGGCGTGTGCAATAAATGAAAGGTACGAAAGTCCTGTATATAGAGGCCAACGAACCAAAAAGAGACCCGTAACTTGGGTATAAACCGCAAAGAAAAGCATACTAGCCCCGCATATCTTCCAAGGTATTGCGGGGCTAATGGTTTTAGTAGCTAGCATCAGCAGCACACTGGCCAATAGCGATATAGTACCTGCACTTAGTGGGTTTCTGTAAACATTCCATTTGCCCGATGTTAGGCTTTCATATGTGCTCATAGGTGCTATATTGCTGCATATTCATTAATATTGAGGGCACGTTTTGCAATCTAATTATGCCCCAATCTAAACAAGTAACAAGTTATTGGCCTTTTGGGTTATTGTTGGTAGTAACTTTTTTCATTTATGGGCGCACCATCAACTATGATTTTGTTTGGGACGATGAGCGCCTGCACCTATCCAACAACCCCGCATTGGTAGATGGGAAGTTACTTCAATTTTGGCAAAAACCTTACGAGGGGCTCTATATACCGGTTAGTTACACCGCTTGGGGCATTTTATACAAGATAGCGCCTAAAGATGAACAAGGCCATTTAAAGCCACAGATTTTTCATGCAGTTAATATACTGCTGCACATGCTCAATGGGTTACTGGTGTTTTTGCTCATACGGCAATTTGTTCCTAAATGGTCGGCGGCGGCTTTGGGCGCGGCCTTGTTTATGTTACACCCTTTGCAGGTAGAGAGCGTTGTTTGGGTTTCGGAGTTTAGGGGCCTTTTGGCAACTGCCTTTGCATTGGGTGCGCTTTATGCCTATTGGGGCTCTCCGCACGACAAGAAGCTATGGGCAAAGCACTATCTGCTACCCGCAGTATTGTTTGTGCTAGCGCTGCTCAGTAAGCCATCGGTTGTGGTACTGCCAGTTATGGTGTTTATTGCCGATGTAATGCTGCTGCACAAGCCATGGAAAACTAGCGCGGTGGTTGCATTGGTGGGCTTGGCGCTGTCATTGCCCATTATATATATAACCAGTATTTCGCAGCCTGCCGATAATATAGCCTTTGTGGCACCGCTCTGGAGCCGCCCCTTGCTGGCCCTTGATGCCCTTAATTTTTATTTAATGAAGCTTTTTGCTCCGTTCAATCTTTCGGCGTCGTATGGGCGCACCCCGCAACACTTAATAGATGTGAATTTTATAAAGCCAGTATTAATAATGCCTATATTGGTTGGGGGGCTGTTTGCTTTCTTTTATAAGCGAGCCAGGCCATTTTTGGCTTGCCTGCTGCTTTTTGCCGTGGCATTCGCCACCGTATCGGGCGTGGTGCCTTATTATTTCCAAAAATTCTCGAACGTGGCCGATAGGTATGTTTACCTATCCATGTTTCCGGTGGGGTTGGCGCTAGGCTACCTTATTAATAGGGTAGGGCGCTCGGCGGTGCTAGGGGGCACCTTGTTGGTGGCATTTTTTGCCGGGGTTACTTTTTTGCAAGTGCCGGTGTGGGCCAACGAGGTAAGCCTGTGGAACAATGCCATTAGTCGATTTCCGGAGCAAGCGCTACCTTATAATAACAGAGGTGTGGCCTTTTTCGACCAGCGTAGATATGAGTTGGCTATAACTGATTATACCAAAGCCCTGTCTCTCGACTCTAAATATGCCAGTGCATACAACAATAGGGGCAATGCTTTGTCTTTGTTATCGAGGTTTAAGGAGGCATTGCCCGATTACGACAAAGCCATTGAGTTGAAGCCCGATTATGGACAGGCGTATTACAATCGGTCTCAAACGTATGCCAATCTTGGCCAGTACGAAAAAGCCTATAGTGATTTGGTAAAATCGAACCAACTCGGATTTAATGCCAACCCTGCCTATGTGCAGCAATTGAAGCAGGTAATGGGGATGTGATAATTTGGAAATTTGAAAATTAGCCAATTTGAAAATGCCAATTCTATAATTCTTTAATTCAGCAAATTCTGATTCAGACAAATGCCCGACCTGTTTAGCCAAACTCCTAGAGAAACAATAAACATCCCTATTTTGGATGGGGAGTTGCTATTGGTGAAGGGGTTTTATGGGTTGGAGGAGGCTAACAAGCTGCAGCAAGAACTTACCAATGGATTGGACTGGCAGGCAAAGGCCATCAAAATATTTGGAAAGGAAATAATGCAGCCCCGCTTGATGGCTTGGTATGGCGAACCCGACGCGGTGTACACCTACTCGGGTACTACCTTTGCGCCAAATGCTTTTACGTCAAGTTTGTTGCAGATAAAGACCGATATTGAGGCTTTTACCGAAAGCAAGTTCAACTCAGTATTAGCCAACCTATACCGCAATGGCCAAGACAGCATGGGCTGGCACAGCGACGATGAACCCGAACTAGGCCGAAACCCCATAATAGGTTCGTTGAGTTTGGGCGAAGAGCGCGTGTTTAAGCTGCGCCACCGAAAGGACAAAACGCTTAAAATGGATGTGCCCCTGCCACATGGCTCGCTGCTGGTAATGAGCGGTGCCATGCAGCACCACTGGCAGCATGCCTTGCCTAAAAGCGCCAGAGTTATGAGCCCTCGTATCAATTTAACTTTTAGGCAGGTTTTGTCATATTAATGTAAACAAACGATTGTTTGCAGCCAATCATGGTCAATTATTCGGAAGTAAAGCTATATTTATCATGATGAAGTTATTTCATTTATAAAATCGGGCTTATGAAACCACTATTACTTTCTCTCTTATTATCGTTTTCTTTTTTGGCTCAGGCGCAAAACTGGTGCCCGCCAGGTGCGGAGTGGGCCTATAAAACTCAATGTCCCGAGTTAAATGGTCACGCCAGTCTTTGGTATGAAAAGGACACTATTGTTGGTATGCAGCCTTGTAAAAAGATTGTTGGCTATGAATCCTATTTGGGATCAATAAATAGTTATGTAATAAATATATATACTTTTGAACGCAACGATACTGTATTCTTTTATGATAATAGTAGTTTCTGGCCAATCTATTTTTTTAACGCTTCTCTGGGTGATACCCTTTTATTTGAAAACCAAAATGATCCAGTGTGTGATACTGTCCTCTCAATGCTAGTAGATTCGGTAGCAATTGTATCAGTCAACGGCGAAAACCTTAGATATTACCGAGCGCATTATATAGGCAATAATCCGCCCAATTCTGAAACCTTCTCGATGCAAGTAATGGAAAAATACGGTGCGCTGGATAACCACTTGTTGCCTCTAATCGTATGTGATGGTGCCGCTGACCCTTGCTATTATACTTTGGGTTGTTATAACGACAGTATTTTCAATCTGGATTCCACAATATCATGCCGATATTTTTATTCTAAGGTTGAGGATACTAAATTAAACGTCGAGTTTACCCTTTACCCCAACCCCGCCACTAACCAACTAAACATCTCCATCGAAGGCCAAGCCATTGCTAAATATCAAATATTGGACTTTACAGGTGCAATGGTAATCAGCAACCAAGCAGATAACAGCGAATTGAGTATAGATGTATCACAGCTGGCCCAAGGAATGTACTTGCTTAGGGTGCAGCTAAGCAACGGGCAATATGTGGTAAGAAAATTTACACTCAAAAAATAACTCGTAACTAATGTCAAACTGAGCTCATTCGAACTACGCAACTCTTAGCCCGTAACTAGTATCTTTCCTATCTTTGCAACAAACTGCTACGGATACTATGAGCGCACCGAAACGATACACGGTTACATCAGCTTTGCCTTATGCCAATGGCCCTTTGCATGTGGGGCATATAGCAGGGGCTTATTTGCCCGGCGATATATATGTGCGCTACCTGCGCCAGCGTGGCCGCGATGTGGTGTATGTGTGCGGTAGCGATGAGCATGGGGCGGCCATTACCATTCAAGCTAAAAAAGAAGGCACTACCCCACAAGCTATTATTGATAAGTACCACGAAATAAACAAACAGGCCTTTAAAGACCTTGGCATCGATTTCGATATTTACCACCGCACCAGCAGTGAGTTGCACCGCGAAACGGCCTCGAACTACTTTAAAGATTTGTACGATAAAGGAGTATTTGAGGAGCGCGAAACGGAGCAGTATTACGACGAGGATTTTAGCCAGTTTTTGGCCGATAGATATATTGTAGGCACCTGCCCCAACTGCGGCAACGACAATGCCTACGGTGACCAATGCGAAAAGTGCGGTACTACCCTTAGTCCCGATGAATTGATTAGTCCACGCTCGATGCTGAGCAATAAACCACCCGTAAAGCGCCTTACCAAACATTGGTACTTGCCACTTAACCAATACGAAGAGTGGTTGCGTAGCTGGATCATAAAAGGGGAGGGGAGAACCGAAGAGTGGAAAGTAAATGTAGCCGGCCAATGCCGTAGCTGGATTGAGCAAGGGTTGCACCCGCGCTCCATTACCCGCGATTTAGATTGGGGTGTGCCCGTGCCACTGCCCGGTGCCGAAGGCAAGGTGTTGTATGTGTGGTTAGATGCACCCATTGGCTACATAAGCGCCACTAAACAATGGGCAGTTGACAATGGCAAACAATGGGAGCCGTATTGGAAAGACGCCGAGACCAAACTGGTGCATTTTATCGGTAAGGATAATATCGTGTTCCACTGTATAATCTTCCCGGTGATACTGAAAGCGAACGATTACATATTGCCTACCAACGTACCCGCCAATGAGTTTATGAACCTAGAGGGCCGTAAACTGAGCACTAGCCGCAATTGGGCGGTTTGGGTGCACGAGTATTTGCGCGATTTCCCGGGGCAAGAAGATGTGTTGCGCTACTACCTATGCAGCAATATGCCCGAAACCAAAGACAGTGAGTTTACTTGGGCCGATTTTCAGGCAAAGAACAACAATGAGCTGGTAGCTACACTGGGCAACTTTGTAAATAGGGTAATGGTGCTTACCAATAAGTACTATAATGGTATAGTGCCTCAAGGCCCACAAGATGTGTTGAAGCAGGAAGATGCTGATTTTTTGGCCCAAATTGACAGGGCTTATAAAAACATAAGCGAGAGTATTGAGAAATACGAGTTCCGTGCGGCTCAGAACAGCTTGATGGAGCTAGCGCGCCAAGGGGATAAATACCTAGGAACGTTGGAGCCTTGGAAGTTGATTAAAACTGACCCAGTGCGCACTGCCGAAGTATTGTACAATAGCTTGCAAGTTATTGGTCATTTATCGCAGCTGGCGCAGCCATTTTTGCCAAATACAGCAGCCAAGTTGCGCCGTATGTTGCATTTGAACGCTAATGTGGCATGGAACGAACAGGCAACTTTGTTGCCGACAGGTTATCAATTGAACCAGCCCGAACTGCTGTTCAGTAAAATAGAAGACGAAACCATACAGATACAAGTAGATAAACTACACGCCAGCCAACCAATGACAACCCCAACCGAAGAAACTCAAAAAAGTGTCATCCTGAGCAATGTCATCCTGAGCGGAGTCGAAGGAGGAGTCGAAGGAGGAGCCGAAGGGTCAGCATACGAGCCCATGAAGGCTGAGATAGTGTTTGACGATTTTGCGAAGATTGATTTGCGTGCTGGTACTATATTAGCCGCCGAAAAGGTAGCCAAAGCAGATAAACTCTTGAAATTTACCGTTGATTTGGGCTTTGAGCAGCGCACTATAGTTTCAGGTGTGGCTATGCACTTTAAACCAGAGCAATGTATTGGTCAGCGGGTAAGCATTGTGGCCAACCTAGCTCCTCGCAAATTGAAAGGCATTGAGAGCCAAGGTATGATATTGTTGGCCGAAGACAGTACCGGTAAGCTATACTTTACCGAGCCCACCGTGGGCACACCCAATGGCGCGGTGATAAGGTGATTTCTTTTACAACCTAAATTACAAATACTGCGTCTAGCCTGTAGTATTACTCACTTACAAAAAGGCATTTTTGGATTTAATTGAATTGACACCTGCGGCAAAACTCATACTGGTTAGCTTTTTGTTTGCCATTGGTATCTTCAACTTTCTCAGGGAAAGAGAAAAGTGGGGACTGGCATTTTTGTTTTTAGGGGCTCTTTGCTTGCGCTTGCTCATGATTTCCTTCGACCCATATCTACACGATTGGGATGAGCGTTTCCATGCCCTAGTGGCCAAGCACATAATGGAGAACCCTTTTGTGCCTATGCTCAGGCAGCATCCGGTTATTGCTTATGACTATACCGCTTGGTGTTGCAACCATATATGGGTGCACAAGCAGCCCCTTTTTATGTGGCAAATGGCCGCTAGTATGAAGCTGTTTGGCATAAACGAATTTGCCATGCGCCTGCCCAGTGCCCTGTTGGGTGCAATAGCTCCATTAATGATATACCGAATAGGGGTGCTTTGGCTCGCCGACAAAAAAGTAGCCTATTTGGGCGCGCTATTTTTTGCCTTAAGCTACTACCAATTAGAGCTAACCTCGGGCTACTTTAGTTTAGGCCATAACGATTTGGTGTATGGCTTTTACGTGCTGGCCTCTATATGGGCGTATGTAGAGTACCGCACTCGCCCGGGTAAGCCATGGGTATGGCAGTTACTTTTAGGGTTGTTTGTAGGCTGCGCTGTGCTAAATAAGTGGCTTACTGGCCTGCTGGTGTTTGCAGGGTGGGGCAGTATGTTGTTGGTAAACGCTGAAGAGCGAACCCATTGGGCCAATTGGCTGCACATGGGGCTGGCCTTATTAGTGGCGGTGGTGGTATTTTTGCCTTGGCAAATATACACGGCAAATGCCTTCCCCGTTGAAACTGCATGGGAGCAACAGTTCAATATTATGCACATTACCCAGCCACTAGACGGGCATACCGGCAATGCCTGGTTTCATGTGCGGTTTATGACCATTCATTACGGTATTTGGTTACTGCCTTTTATGGCAATTGGGGCTGCAGTATTGTTGGCAAAAGGCTGGCTAAAGCGCCCCTTTACCCTCGAAATGCTGGTTATGTTCGTATTGGTTTATGTGTTTTTTTCGCAAGTAGCCACCAAAATGCCGGCCTTTACTTTTGTAGTTGCACCCATAGGCTTTTTGCTGGTGGCATTTGGTATTAATCAAGTCTCCAAGGGGTTGGGCCATATGGTGCCTAGCCGCAGCGGCTTGGTGCTGGCTATAGTGGCCATACCAATAGTATTATTGGGTTTTAGGCCATGGGATATAGTGGCCTACCGCAGCGATGATAACCAAGAACGAAACAACAAAATACACAACACTGAAATATATAAAGAGGTAGGAGATGAGTTAACTTCCGATTATCTGGTGTTCAATTGCAAGAGTTTCGAAGATGTTGAAATGATGTTTTATACTGACTTAAATGCGCATCATTGGTGGCCTAGTGAGCAAGTACTTGATTCGCTGCTCGATGCGGGGCATAAAATTGCCATCTTCAAAAGCCACGGCAACCAGGGTTTGCCAGCCAATGTTGCCAACCATCCGCGGTTGCTCATCATCAACCAGCAGTTGCATTAGCGCACAGGGTATAAATAATGTTAAATGGTTTGGTTTACTTAAAATTTACCTAACTTTAACATTAGCATTACTTTAAAACCCATCATTCCCCTCAAAGAAACCCAACTATGAAAAAGATTTTACTTGCCGCATTTTCTATTTTGGCAATATTTAGTGTTAAGGCACAGGGCCTTTGCGATGAAGGCCGTTATGTAACCGAAGATTATTTCGATTCGGTGGTAGTTACGAGCAACATCCAGTTTGGTTCCAATATTGAAGTTGGTGGCGGCGGACAGCAGCAATCGTTGTTCCTAGATTTGTTTGAGCCATTTGGCGATACTTTGGCCAAACGCCCTATTATCCTATTCACCTTTGGTGGTAGTTTCGTAGGTGGACAGCGTTCTGACGTGCATTTCCTTTGCGATTATTTTGCACGCCGCGGCTATGTTACCGCTGCTGTCGATTACCGTGTAGGGGTGTTTTTCCCTATCAATGAGCAGTCAACTACACTAGCCGTAGTGCGTGGTATGCACGATATGAAAGCAGCCATCCGTTTCTTTTACAAAGATGCCGCAACCGCCAATAACTATGGTATCGATACCAATCGCGTTGTGATAGGTGGTATTTCAGCTGGAGCTATTTCTGCTATCCATGCTGCTTATCTCGACAAAGCTTCTGAGATACCAGGCTACCTCTCTGGCGATACCGCTGCCATTGGTGGTGTTGACGGCCTAAGCGGCAACGCAGGTTACTCTTCAAAGGTACATGGCGTTATTAGCTACAGCGGAACCATTGGCGATACCACATGGATTGAGGCCGGTAGTGCCCCAATAGTGTTTTTTCACGATACCCTTGATGCAACGGTACCTTTCGGTACCGATACCATCAATGCCCTTGGCTTTAATACCGGTCTTGAAGCAGATGGTAGCCGTAGCATGCAGCTTCGTTGCGATAATGTAGGCGTGCCAAACGATTATCTTTGGTTCAATCGTAGCGGCCACGTTTCTTATTTCAACGGCACCGATACCGATACCGTGTTGAAACGTTCGTCGAGCAATGCCGCTATTGTAGCTTGCCAAAATTTAACCAGCATATACGAAGCGCCTAGTTTCGCAGGTTCTTTTAACTTGTATCCTAACCCATCTAATGGCTCGTTCACCATCGAAATTAGTGGCAACACCCAGCCAGTAACAGTTGGTGTATACAACATGGTTGGCCAGTTGGTTAGCGAAATAGCATTGGGCACCAACCAACAACAGTTGGTTGACCTTAGCACCAGCCAAAGCGGTATTTACCTAGTGCGCGTAGCCGATGCCACCACAGGTGCACTGCTTGCTACTCACAAGTTAATTGTACAGTAAACTATTTGCTTAGCTTTATACCAATGCCGCCTTAGGAAACTGGGGCGGCATTTTTGTTTTTACATTTTACCTAAAAGCAGAAATAGCCTATCTTTGCCGTCACGTTTTTTTGATCTCGTAGTTCAACGGATAGAATAGAAGTTTCCTAAACTTTTGATATGGGTTCGATTCCCGTCGAGATCACCCAATTGAAGTAAAAAGCACCGATTTTTCGGTGCTTTTTACTTTATCTAAATAGTTTCCAGTCGGCCCAAAAAGTACCGAAGGGCACTACTGATAGAAATATAGCTAATAGCGTTTTACCAACCGACCATTTAAACTCTGCTTTGGCCAGCAAGACATAAATAACATATGCCACAAACAATAGGCCATGACCCATACCTACAAAGCGCACCATAGCAGGCATATCAAGCATATACTTTAGAGGCATTGCTACAAATAGCAATAAAACCAGCGATAAACCTTCTAAAAACGCAACCAACCGCAATTGGCCCATAAGCGTGCTGAGTGATGACATGGGGTTATTTTCGAACAAAGATAGCACAACTTGCAAACCACTATCTGGAAACTTGTTACTATTTTGTTGCTGACTGTTAATGACATTTATCAATTTGATTGCGTTGCACAACGAACCCAACAATAGGTCTATCATATTCATGCTACCAGTGGTAATATCAATTGCTTCAATGGGGCTATTGTTTGTGGCTTTGCTGGGCAATTGGTTTGGGCCTGCAGGTGCCAATTCTGATGTGTTTTGCGAGGCATTTGCCCCAGGGCTTATTAAGCAGCCGGCCAATACTTGGAGCAACCTGGCATTTATTTTTGTTGGGCTATTAATTGGCTGGCAGCAGCGCAAAGGGCAATACGGCGCCAATAGCAATCCGTTTTCGCGCACGCTTTTTTACCCTACGTTTTTTGCTTGTTTGTTGGTGTTGTTGGGGCCAGGCTCAATGGCCATGCACGCCAGCACGGCGCATATTGGCGGCTTTTTTGATGTGCTAAGCATGTATTTGATAGCCTCGTTTATGCTTAGTTATGCGCTTAAGCGTTTGCTGGGCTGGGTGCCACGTCAATTCTCCATCTGCTTTACCATAGTGCTGGCTATCTGCATAGCGGTGCATTTTGGCCCTATAACTCATGTATTTGGCATTGAGTCTATTTTGCTCATATTTGCTAGCTACATCGTTTTGGCCTCGGTTATTGAGTTGTATTTTGTGCTGACAAAGAAAACGGGAGCCAGCGCCTTCATGGCCTTTGCCTTTATGGGTGCATTTATTCTGGCCTTTATCATCTGGAATTTGTCGCTTACCGGCAACCCATGGTGCAACCCCAATACTTGGGTGCAGGGGCACGGTGCTTGGCACATACTCAATGCCGTATCGTTATACTTTATCTATCGTTACTACCTCTCGGAGCATAAAGAACTTACCGTGTAACTCTTAGCGGAGCAGCTCTACCACGCCATCATATTGGCTTTGGCTACCGTCATAAAACACTAGCTCAAGGGTATAATAGTAGTAACCCACTGGCGCAGCATTGCCTTTATATCGGCCATCCCAAAGCGGTCGTCCTGAGCCATTGTAGCGGTATACTTCGTCTCCACTGTCGGCATCGTAAAGTGCCATCCGCACCCAAAAAGCACATTTGGGCTTATCAATTAAGAATGCACCTCCGCCGCGTGGTATTATGGTTTCGTATATAAAGGGTATTTTCGAAAACGAGTCGGTATCGTAAAACAATACTTGCACCAAGCGCTGGTAGGTGGCATCGGTATCGGTAATGGTTACTTGGTACTCATATAGTTGTTCGCGTGGCCCATTGCGGTCTATTTCAATTCTATTGGAGCGGGAGTTGCCGGGTGTCCAGGCAAAAGTAGCCTCACTGCTTACACCCCTTATCTCTACTTGAACCGTCTCCAGGCAGCCTGCTAAGGCCACTAGTGTGTCGCCCTCATCAACTTCGCTCACCCACAACGATGCGGGCAGCGGAATGGTCTCTTCCAGAGGCTTTTTCTCGCAAGCTACTTGTGTCAGCAGCGCAAGCAGCAATAGCGTAACGGTGGCTTTTGTGGCGCTCATGGCTTGTTGTTTTCAATTATTATGATACCACTATTGGGCTGGTTCTTTTTCCCTTTGAAATGGAAGATAACGTTGCCCGATGCTACCCAGCCACCCTTTAGCGGGCCATAGGTGTGTGTAGAAACACCGCCTTCTAGGTTAAAGGTCAAAAACTTTATCCTATAGCCCACATTGGCGGTTACCGTTTTGCTGCCATAACCCACCCCCGTAAGCAGTTTGCCCTTAAACGATTGCACATTGATGCGCGGCCTAAAGGCTTGCACTGTAATATTTTTGCTGTAATACTCAAGCATTGGTGTAAGCACTATTGGACCAAGCTCAAAGTGATAGCCGCCGTGCACGTATAGTTCCATGGGCATGGCCCGCTCTTTTTCGTCGCCGCCGAAGTGCCAACCTTCTAGGGTATTGATGTTGTTGGCAGCTGCACCCACAAAGAAGTTCCGTTTTTGGTACCAAATGCCAAAATTGAGCATGCCATATCCCAACACGCCACCATCAAGTTGGTTGTCGCTGACACGGGTGCCGCTGCCTTGGTTGGGAGCTATTTGCCCGTCTACCTGCACTTCGGTAAGCGGGTGTATATAGAAATTGAAAAACTCAAACCCCAACCGCAGTTGACCGCCTTTTTTAAGGTTGGCGCTAAACGAATGGGTAATACCAAATTGGGTGCGCTTAAACCTATCGCCATAGTTCATGGCGCGGTAGTATATGCCAGTGCCCCAATTGAATTTGCCGGGGTGTTTCTCGCGAAGCATGGGCACGTTAAAATCGTAGGCAAACATACCTGTGCCGCCGCCAAACCGCGATATATAAAACGGGGCTTCCCACTGCAGCAAAAAGTTGTGCTGCTCGTTAAAGGCCGTCATGGCGGGGTTTTGGAAAAGGCTTACAAACGTATTGTTCCACCAATTGTGGTTGGGGATTACATATAGCAGAGTTATCTCGCCTTGGAAAGGCAGCGCAGAATCAGATACCAATGGCGCACTATTAAGCTCTGATGCCAGCGGTAACGTAGCCGGTGGGGTAAAATCGTATTGAGTTACACTGTCGTTTGCCGGCTCAATAATGCTTGTAACCGAATCGGTTACTATAACACTATCTGGGCTCACTTGTGCATTAGCCACAAATGGGCAAAACAGTATGAAGAAAAGTAAAAATAGGGTAGTGGTAAATGTTTGCACGGGGCTAAAATTACAACGTGCTGGGCAGGTGGGCAAGTGGCAAAGCAAATACATCCAAATTAAAATGGGCGAAATGCAAAGAGGGGTGGTGTATTTCGCAACCAGCGGCAATAATCAGACGGAACAGTTACCCCAATCAGGCAAACGCTTGTGTGCTGATCTTGGTTTTGATGGCACTGACCGTTTCCGCTTTCACACATTTTTTCTCCACCTTTTGCTGCAGGAAGCTCTTAAATTCCTTTTCAATTTCGAACTGACCCAAGCAACAAGAGCATTCTTGTAGTTGTTTTAAAAATGACTTTTCCTCTTCCTCTGTCATTTCTCCATCCAACGCAAGGAAAACCTTGGAGAGTACTTTTGAACAATCGTGACCCATTACTCTTTGTTTTCTTTGTAACCTAAAGTTTTTGCGTAATCTTCCAATAATTCCTTCAGCATTTGCCGGGCCCTGTGCAGCCGAGACCGCACCGTGCCGATAGGTATATCAATTATCTTTGCAATTTCTTCGTACGTAAAGCCTTCAATATCGCACAATAAGATTACCGTACGGAAATCAACAGGCAATGTATTAATGGCTTTGGTCACTTCATCTCCCAACATATCCTGGAAGATCTCCTCTCTCAAATCAAGCGTGCCTACCAGTTGAACATCTTCTTGGTCGTGGTAGCTCACTATCTCCTCATAGTCAACCTTGTTAGGTTGTTTCGATTTTTTCCGATACTCATTTATAAACGCGTTCTTCAAGATTTTGAACAACCACGCTTTTGCATTAGTTCCTTCCACATACGAATTGGCAAAACGATAGGCCTTCATATAGGTTTCCTGCACTAGGTCGTTGGCGTCGTCCTCGTCATAGGTAAGGTGAAACGCGAAGTTGTATAGCGCGTCCATGTGGGGAAAAAACTCTTTTTCAAAAAGTTGGTCTTTCCTTAATTTATCGTCTTTTTCTGTAGCCACGCTCAAATTTAGAAATTTTAAGTTTGTAATAGATAGCCAAACATCAATTCGATGTTTCTTTTTTACAACGGCTGCTAATTTTGTGCCAAAGGCAAATTAATGTGGCCCAATACATACTCGTTTTTGCGATACCACGTTTAAGCGTAGTTTTGCTGCATTCATGAAAAAACGCCTGCTATACATTTCGCCCGGCTTTTGGGTTGCTCTCATATTCCTGGGTATTGCCTTGGTAAAGGTTACCCCACTGGTTATGAGCGTTGCTATGGGCGGTTTGTTTCTCACGGCCCTTGCGGCGCCCAACGCACTGCGCCGGATACCTTATCTGGCTTTGGAACCCTCGGCGGGCATATTTGTGCTGTTTTTTATATTGGTGTTGGCCAGCGGACTGTATAGCCACGACCTGACTACTTGGCTGGAGCGCTTGCGCATTAAGCTGCCATTCTTGCTGCTGCCGCTGGCGTTTTTTGTTTTGCCCAAATCCACCGAGCGGCAAGTAAACCTCACGCTGTATTTTATTTGGGCATTGATGATTGCGGGGTCAATAATATCGGTGGGCATTTATCTGGCCGATAGGGAGGCCATAACCGAGGGCATAACCCGTGGCAAAACCATGCCAACGCCCTTCAACCACATACGGTTTAGCTTAATGGCGGTGTTTGCGGCCGTTAGCGGCTACCAATTGTTTCGCAGTGGGTTTGTGATAAAGTACCACTGGGAGAAATGGCTACTATTGGGGGGCACCTTGTTTTTGGTGGCCTTTATCCATATTTGGGCCATTAGAAGTGGTTTGCTGGCGCTTTACCTGTGTTTGGCAGCTATTATAGTTTACGAAATATGGCGCACCCGCAAGTTTGCACTGTTGGGCTCGTTGTTGCTTTTGTTGCCCTTGGTGCCGTTGGTGGCCTACTACACCGTGCCTACCTTTACCAATAAGGTGAACTATATGGTATACGACCTAGAGCGCTTTAAAGAGGGCGATACCGCTGCTTATAGCGATGCCCGCAGGCTGCGCTCCATAGTGGTGTCGTGGCAGGCAGGTAAGGCCGAAAAGTGGCTGGGTGTTGGCTATGGCGATATACAGAGTACCATGGGCGCATACTACCAAGCGCACTACCCCGAGCTTGCCCAAGAAAACGGCCTCGACCCGCACAACCAGTTCCTGTATGTATTTGTGGGCTTGGGCTTTTTGGGGCTGGCGGTGTTTGTTTGGGCCGTGTTTTACCCGCTGTGGCTGGCGTGGCGGTGGCGCAACATCTTGTTCATTTGCTTCAATCTCATTGCTATTACCTCGCTCATACCCGAGTATCCGCTCGAGAACCAAGTGGGTACGGCCTTTTACCTCACCACCCTGTTTTTTCTCTATTTTGCCTACAAACCCGCCCTTGACAAAGGAAAGGGGCACTTATCTGAGTAGGTACGATTTGAATGT
>CAIOSU010000123.1 GCA_903861055.1 uncultured bacterium | reverse complement strand
TTTATTAAAAGTATAAATCCTCAATAATAATGGAAGCTACTGCAGTAAAAACAAATGCCCTTAAAGGGGGCGAGTTCATCGTAAAGGAATCAAAAGCGGAAGACGTTTTCATCCGCGAAGAGCTTAACGAAGAGCAACAAATGATAGCGGGTATGTGTAAAGATTTCATCGAAACTGAAATCGACCCTATCCTAGATCGTATCGATTCTTTGGAAGAAGGATTGATGCCTAGCCTACTTGACAAAGCTGGCGAGCTGGGTCTTTTGGGTATGGCTATCCCTGAAGAATATGGTGGCTATGGCAAAGACGTAAACACCAACACCGTAGTTACAGAGTTGATGGGCGGTGCTCACTCATTTGCAGTAGCACTTTCTGCTCACACTGGCATCGGTACTTTGCCAATTTTGTACTACGGTACCCCTGCCCAAAAGCAAAAGTACCTACCAGGTTTGGCTACTGGCGAGTTGAAAGCCTCTTATTGCCTAACCGAGCCAGGTTCTGGTTCAGATGCATTGGGTGCTAAAACCAAAGCGGTATTGAACGCTGAGGGCACGCACTATGTATTGAACGGCCAAAAAATGTGGATCACCAACGGTGGTTTTGCCGATGTATATGTAGTGTTCGCTAAAATTGACGGTGAGAAATTTACCGGCTTTATTGTTGAGCGCGGCACACCAGGCCTTTCGCTAGGTGCAGAGGAGAAAAAACTAGGTATTAAAGGTTCTTCTACCCGTCAAGTATTTTTCCAAGATTGCTCAATACCAAAAGACAACTTGTTGGGCGAAATTGGCAAAGGCCACAAAATCGCCTTTAACATCTTGAACATCGGTCGCTACAAATTGTGCGCTGCTGCTATAGGTGGTTCTAAGCGCGCGGCAACTACTTCTGTAAAGTATGCCAACGAGCGCAAACAGTTTAACGTGTCTATCTCTAGCTTTGGTGCTATCCAATACAAATTGGCCGAGCAAGCTATCCAAATTTATGCTGGCGAGTCTATCTCTTATCGCACCAGCGATTTGATTGAGAAGAAAGAGCAAGAATTGTTAGCAAAAGGCGCTTCACACAACGAAGCACTATTGGCTGCTGCTGAAGAGTACTCTATTGAGTGCGCCATCTTGAAATTTGTAGGTTCTGAGATATTGGATTATGTGGTTGACGAAACCGTACAAATCCACGGTGGCTATGGTTTCTCTGAAGAGTACCCAGCTGCACGCGCTTACCGCGATAGCCGCATCAATCGTATTTTTGAAGGTACTAACGAAATCAACCGTCTATTGACTGTTGACATGCTAGTGCGCAAAGCCATGAGTGGCCAAGTTGACTTGATGACCCCAGCAATGGCGGTACAGAAAGAGCTAATGAGCGTGCCTACTTTTGGCAGCGACGACAGCGATGTTTTGTTTGCCGCTGAGAAAAAAGCCATTGCGAACGCCAAGAAAGCTATTCTAATGACTGCAGGTGCTGCTTTCCAAAAGCTGATGCAGAAATTGAAAGAAGAGCAAGAAATAGTGATGGATATTGCTGACATGATTGCTCTAGTTTTCACTGCCGAATCTGCTTTGCTACGTGCCGAGAAGATTCAAAGCATGAAAGGTGAAGCGGAAGCAGCATTGTATGTAGCTATGGCCCGCGTTTACTTGAGCGATGCTTTGGAGAAAATCAACGTACATGGCAAACATGCCCTTGCTGCCTTTACCGAAGGCGACGAGCAGCGCATTATGCTAATGGGCTTGAAACGCTACACCAAAATGGATGTAGTAAACACCAAGGCTCTTCGCCGCGAGATTGCTGCAAAGATTATTGATGCGAATCAATATCCTTTCTAAACCGAAATCTTTCCAGATTTTTATTGCAATACGGCCGCTCCGGGAAACTGGAGCGGCCTTTTTGTTTTTCGCATTACGTGCCGAGGGCGGTGCCCCCGGCTATAAGTATGGTACCCCTTTGGGGCGTAACCGTAGTGTTTTTTTAGCTCCTCCCCTTTTCAAGGAAGAGGTTGGGAGGGGGTAATGGTCGGGCAGCGAATCAACAACTTGCCCCAGCACTTATTAGCAGCAAAAAATTATTACCCTATTGAAATTGAGTTTGTAAAAGCTTTGTGAATTACATCTGCGTCTCAAGACAGGGACGAGTGGGCAAAATTAGTGCCTAATATGTTAGTAATACCGTTGCCAAAGTAAATAGCCTAAAGCCGTGATACAAGAGAATTAGCCAGATACGGATTGAATTTAATGTAGCACGAAAGTTAGCCTAGACGCATTATTGTTTTTAAACCTTGTCGTAGTTTTAATGGATGGCTGCTTGGCTTCGCCAAAGTGCGTGTCTAACTCTAAAAAAAACATCTTAGCCAGTTTTCTGGCTATACATTTTATCCATAAGCAAAGTGTGCGGAAACGCCAATGCAGAAATAGCAACTAACACCGCAATATTTGCATTTGCACCGCTAAAATAGATTACAGCGGCAATGCCAAGTATACTCAATAGGGTAAATGGAGCCAGCAATGCTACAAAAGCTCTTACGCTAGAAATTAGCTTTACTGTTGCAAAGGCTTGGTATTCTTTTTGCAAAATCAACAAGGCATGCCACAAGCCAAAGTAGATGGAGAAAGCTATAAGAGGAGGTAAAACATTAAAAACAAACAAAATTAATATTAGCTGAGCGCTGAAAACTAACAACTTCGTGAGCTCGACTAATTTTTTCGCAATCATCACAATTGAGATAACAACCTGTATTGCTATAGCCGAATAGAATACGTAATAAGAATACTTTATGGTATCTGCCAGATGTATACTTTGGTTAAACCAATCAGGAAAAATGTTTTGGAGATAAGCAGTGTTGGAAATCATTAATGCGGATATAATAATGAGACCATAATTGTACCGCACTAATAAAATAAATTTAGAAGATAGGTCTCTTGTGATAATTTCTGTATCCGCTTGGCCAAAATGATAGGCTGAATAGAGAAGGAATAATACGAAACTCAAAAAAGGTGAAACAAACCAAGCGGCAATATAAAGTGCAACGATACTTAGGTAGCCAATAAGAAACAGATATAGCTTTTTGTTGGGTAATAATTTTAAAACTTCAGCGGCTAGTATATGATCGACCGCACCGTGCGAGATACCGACAAAACCAATTAGCACCAATGCGAGTGAATATTCAAAAACGAAATGAAAGCTGCCACCTACCGAAGCATACAACATGAAAGCGACAGATATTATGGTTACTAGTGTTCTCATCGGCAGGTATAAAAAATAAGGGGAGTAAAAACTGCTTTTTACTCCCCTCAGTTTTTGTTAAGGTTCTTTACTTAGCAGCGTTCAACTCCTTAGTATCGCTTACTGCTAAGGTATATATTACCAAGCCGAAGCCAATCTTGTTTACCGCATCACCAATGTTATAGATTACATCCATAAAACCAGCATCAACGCCAAAGTTAATTCCGATAAATCCACCTTGGGTTCCCAATATATATCCTAGCGGATAAATGGCCCAACCAGCTAAAACAAACCATGCAAGAGCTTTATTGGCTTTCAACACGGCACCTCCAGCGTTTTTGGCCAACTGTGCAACTTCGCCAGCCCACACTAGATAAATAATGTAAAAATGGCCAAGTCCTGAGATACCACCCCAGATCCAAGATTGCGTTTGGCCACCATAAATAGCCTCACCAATGTAGCCTGTTACCAACATAAATACAGAAGCTGCAATCAACTTCCACATCGTCGATATTTTACCACCTACCTTTTTGGTTATTAAATAAAACTCAACGCACATTAGGGGCACTGTAAGTAGCCAATCTACATACCTGAAAAATGTTGGTGATTCTCCTGTGCTTACGAAGTAATCACGCATGTAAAAGTAATGCACCGCGGCAATAAAGGTAATCAAACCTGACACCATCATGGACGTTCGCCATTTAGCATCAACGTTTCGCATTTCAAGCCAAAAAAAAGCAGTTGCAGCCATCATTGCCATAGACCCCACAAAAAAGGTAAAAGCAATAGCCTGCGTAAGGTTAAATGGGCCGCTGAAAATTTCAGAGGCATTCGTAATTGTTAGTGTTAACATAGTTTTGGGTTTAGTTTATGATTTGGATAACAACAAGATAGCTATAATTGTTTTTTGAGAATTGAATTTTATAATTAAGCATATCACATTATTACATACCTAAGCCAGATTGCAATTAATGCCAGCCAATACCCCAATTACCTACCCAACCAATAGGAAAATATATTAAAAACTGTAAATTATTTTTACCGGCGTACGTCCAAGGCTAACACTAACATTTACAATAAAAAGGGGTGCAGTTAATTTTATTCGGACAGGTGCTATTTGGTAATCGTTGAAATTGTTTTAAGATTTGCACACTGAAATTACGCTATTATATGAACCTGAATATCTATACCATTTTACTTTGCCTAACCGTGTTGTTGGGCAGCCTTACTCTAAGTGCGCAAACTACTGTGCCCAATGGCACTTTCGAAACCTGGACCAATTTGAGCAGTAACACTACTGCCGGAACGGATGAACCAGCTAACTGGAACTCTAACAAAAGTGGAGGCGGCAACGCATCATCTGCTCCTGTTACCTGCACTCGCGATGGCAATGCGCACAGTGGCTCTTATTGCTTGAAAATTTTAGCGACCACCTTTTTTGGTGTTACGGTAAACGGTATTGCGACTACTGGTAGGGTGCAAGCCCCTGATTTTAATGCCGCCAATGGTTATGCAGGAACTGTTACTAACAACAGTTTGTATAATACACCATTCACTGGCAGACCTGATAGTTTAGTAGGTTGGTACAAATATACTTCTGCAGGCAGCAACCCAGGTACTATCCAACTTAACCTGCATACAAGCGACGGTGCTTTGCCAGAAAGTGGTACCTTCCAAGGAAATACTACCCCTAACGTTGTTGCGCGTGCTATTTTTACAACTTCAACCTCAAACACTTCAACCTGGACGAGGTTTTCGGTGCCATTTGTTTACGTTAATGGCACTACGCCAGCGTATTTATTAGGGGTGTTGAACACGGGTGCTAACAACAACAACGCCCTTTGGGTTGATGACCTTGAGGTAATTTACAACCCTGCCCTTACCACAGGCACCATAGCTACTGGCCCATATTATGTTTCGGGCACTACTGGTGCTAGCGTAAGTGTGCCATTTACCGCTGCAGGTAGCTTTAGTGGAGGTAATACTTTCACCGCACAGCTATCAAATGCCAGCGGCTCATTTGCAAGCCCTGTAACCATCGGTTCTGTAACTAGTGGCACATCGAGCACTATTGCTGCTACTATCCCAGCAAATACGCCTACAGGCACAGGATACCGCATCAGGGTAGTATCGAGCAGCCCTGTATTAACTGCCAACGATAATGGTAGCAACATTACTATTAACTTGGTAAACACTGCTGTTACCCCAGCAACACCTCAAACCCTCGCCGCAAACGTAGCAGGCAACTTACTTACCGTAACCGAAACTCCAGCAGCAAGCTCAAGGGAGTGGCGTTTTGCAACCGTAAGCGGCGGGCCATATACTGCTTTTAGCCCAGCTGCTAACAACACTACCTTTGCCCCACAATTTGCCAATGCTGGCATTTATTATGTTATTGCCCAATCAACATACGCTGGCGGGTTTGTTGCCAAATCGAACGAAGTGGTGGTAACGGTTGTAGGCAATAGCATTGCACCATCATCAAGCCAAAGCTTATTGGTAGGTGGCACTGGCAACTTGCTTACCGTAACCGAAACACCAACCGGCACCAGCCGCGAATGGAAATATGCAACCGCACCTGGAGGCCCCTATACGGCATTTACTCCTGCCGAAACGGGCACTACCTATGCACCTTTGTTTAATAGCGGTGGCACCTACTATGTTGTGGCCCAAAGTGTAATTAATGGAACCACTGTAACCAGCAACGAAGTAGAAATATCAGTAAGCACAGTTAACTTGCTAACAGGCACTATCAACCCAAGTGCGTTCTATTTTAGCCCATCGGCACCAGCAGCATTGTTTACGGTACCTTTTACTACCACCAGCACCTTTGCCGGTGGAAACACCTTTACGGCACAACTTTCTGATGCAAACGGCAGCTTTGCCAATGCAACTAATATTGGCACTGCTACTGGCACAGGCAGTGGCAGCATCAACGCTACCATACCATCCTCAACACCAGCAGGCACTGGCTACCGCATACGTGTAGTGGCTAGCAACCCCGCGGTAAACGGCAGTAACAATGGTTCAAATTTGTTGATCGACCAATTTAACAACAGCATTACCCCTGCTTCCGCTCAAAGCTATACTGTCGGCAGCGCAGGCACAGCCCTTACTGTTACCGAAAGCCAAACTGGTAGCCGCGAATGGAAGTACGCTGCCGTAAGCGGTGGCCCATACCAAAGCTTTAGCCCGCCACAAACGGGTGTTAGTTATTTGCCGGCCTTTAGTGTCATTGGCACTTACTATGTAGTAGCTACTTCGCAAAACCAATATAGCGATCTAACTACCAGCAACGAAGTAGAGGTAACCGTTGTAAACGGTACTAACTTATCTACCTCAACCGTCACCGGTTCACCGTTCTTGGTTTCGCCTAGCAGCAATGTACAAGTAACTATTGATTATACTAGCGACATTGTGTTTGGTGGCAGCAACTTACTTAGTGCTGAGCTTTCAGACGCTAATGGAGACTTTACTAACCCAGTAGTAATTGGCACATCACCCGGGTCCAGTATCAATGCTGTTATACCTAGCAATACCCTTGCAGGTACTGGTTACCGCATTCGTGTAGTATCAACCACCCCAGTGGCAGTAGGCACTGATAACGGCACCGACCTTGAAGTAATTCCATTTGAGATTGCTGTAACGCCATTAGACACCCAAAGGATTGTGCAGAATGTTAGTGGTACTATTGTTACCATTAACGAAACGCATCCCGCAACGCGCCAATGGTTAACCTCTGGTACATCAGGCTTTGGCTATGGCGCTTTCAGCCCAGCCGAAACAGGCAATACTTACACGCCTAACTTTGCCAATACCGGTGTTAAGTATGTGGTTGTAAAGTCGGTAAACCAATGGAACGATACGCTTACTTCGCCTGAGATGGTGGTTATAGTAACGCCTTTCGTTGGCATCAACGAAGCAGTTCAAGGTATCATCAAAGCCTATTGGAACCAATCAGATTTGATGATTGACTTAACGGGTTCGGTAATGGAAAACCCAACGATGCAGTTGTTTGATTTGGGTGGTAAAATGATAATGGAAAGTGGGTTAACGAGCAATAGTTTAAATCAAATTAACGCTCAGTTGCCAGGTGGAGTATATGTACTGCAATTGTCTGGAGCTAACCAAAGCTTTAAGGTAAAGACCTTTAAGCAATAAGATTTTAAACCGTTTTTTTCATGGGTCCCGCAGTGCTTGAGGAGGCGCTGCGGGATATTTTTTTGCGGGAGAACTGCTTCGCTTTAACCTTGATACATAGTGCTTGTTGGGTTTTAGAGGAAGGGTCAATAATGCCAATTTCATCTGTTATCTTTCCTATTCTCCTAGGTTTACCTTCATTAGCCCAACTTTATATTCCAACCCCATTGTGCCTTTAACCTTTCTTGAATAAGTACTTACTGTAAAAGCTTTATCCTCTTGTGCATGAAGGCCCACAAACATAAATAGCACGTAATTGCTATCAATAACTCTTTTCATCCCCTTTTATTTTAAAAATACCAAAGCCCTGCCGGATTAGGGCAAGGCTTTGTAGCAGACCTTTAACTTCTTTTTAGAAGTAGCTCATGCGGCGTGGGCTAAGATACTTATCTTTTTTGCCGAACTCATAGCTCAACATGATCTCGTGAGAGCCGCTCTGGTATGCACCGATGCCGCTCAAGGTATAATCGTAGGCATAGCCCAAACGAAGACCTTTAACGAACATGTACTCAATCATGCCCAACACAGCAGCAGGCTGCTGGAACGATGAGCGGAACGAAGCACCAAGCCAAAGCGATTCTTTGATTAACAAGCTTACGTTGTAATCGGCTTGGAATGGCGTATTTTCAACGTATTTAAACAAAATAGACGGACGCAATTTCAAGTTTTCGTTCAACTTAACAATGGCACCTACCGTAAAGAAATAGTGGCGTGAGGTACGGGCCACCAGATTATTAGTACCTGAAAGTTTTACATTGTCAGACAAGCTAGTGTTCAACATGTGCGGGATAGAGGCTCCCAAGTAGAACTTATCGGTATAATAGTAAACACCAGCACCAAAGTTAGGGCTGAAAATATTTTGTGAGTTTTGAGAAAAGCTCGGGTCGCCGCCAGTGGTTGAGGTTATCTCGCTCCAACGTTGGCGGTAGTTGTTAAACTGGGCATTCAAACCAAAGGAGAGTTTACCTTTCCAGAAAGCCTTTTTACCTACTGGCAAACGATATGCGTAGCTCAAGGTTACATTCGTCATGTTGGTTACGCCAATATTGTCGCTGCCCAACGATATGCCCAACCCAATGCGGTCGTTCAT
>CAIOSU010000122.1 GCA_903861055.1 uncultured bacterium | reverse complement strand
GCTATTATCAAATAGACCAGTCTCAATAGCCGTTGATATATGCAGGACGTGGAGACGCGTACCGTGCGACTTTGCCAATTCAATCGCCATACTCGATGACTTGTAACAAGCCTCTGCATTTCGGATGATGGGGTGCATTTCAATCGGTATTTGCTCGCCATACTTGGCAACCGCTTCGGCCATATTAGCCCTTATTGTAGCTTCGTCTTCGCAATGGGTGGCAATCAATCCGCCAAAGTTGGCAAATATTTTTTCCAACGTTTCTCGCCTGTCAACCAACATGTTTCCAGTGGAGGAGCCCATGAAAATTTTAAGGCCGCAAACGTTTTTAAGGTCTGTGCGCATTACCTCCTCGTAATTATCGTTACTCGTGCCCATAAAGAAGGAGTAGTTGGCCAACGAACTGCGAGCAGCAATGTCATATTTATCTTGCAATAGTTCTTGAGTAGTTGCAGGTGGGTTGGTATTGGGCATTTCCATAAAGGAAGTAATACCACCGGCTACGGCTGCCCTAGCTTCCGATTTAATATGCGCCTTATGCGTGAGCCCTGGTTCGCGAAAGTGCACTTGGTCGTCGATAAGGCCAGGCAAAAGGTATTGCCCTTTGGCATCTATAATTGCTGCATCAGGTGCACTAATGTGGTTGGCAACTTTTTCTATTCTGCCATTTTTTATGAGCACATCCGTTTCCGTAATGGTTCCTTCATTAACTACTCTGGCGTTGGTTATTAAGTACGTTTTCATCTTAAATGCTTGATAGGATAGTGGCTAATTCAATCAATCCTGGTTTTATAGTATTATGGTGCTTTGTGGCTTTCTCCAACGGTATTTCAACCGTTTGTCCGCATTGCACGCCAATCATTATCCGGTTTTTGCCTGCTAAAAGTGCATTTACAGCGGCAACACCCATTTGACTGCTCATCAATCTATCTAGACTGCTTGGATTGCCTCCGCGTTGCAAGTGACCTAATACAGTAACTTTTATCTCAAATTCCTGCAAACGGTCTTTTACTTTGCTTACAATCTCAAAAGCACCACCTTGGTCGTCGCCTTCTGATACTACCACTATGTTGCTGGTTTTGCGCATAGCATGGCGCTTTTTGAGCGTTCCAACCAAGCCGTCGAGGTCGGTTTTGTACTCAGGTATCAATATAGCATCAGCCCCACTCGCTATGCCGCTTCGTAGGGCAATGAAACCCGCATCGCGGCCCATCACTTCCACAAAAAACAGTCGGTCATGCGAAGCTGCGGTATCGCGTATCTTGTCAATACAATCTACAACAGTGTTTACGGCAGTATCATAGCCAATAGTATAGTCAGTGCCATAAAGGTCATTATCAATGGTGCCTGGTAGGCCAATAAATTTTATGTCGGGGTGCTCATCGGTAAATGCCAAGCCACCTTTAAAGGTGCCATCGCCACCTATGCCCACCAAGTATTCTATCCCATTGGTTTTAAGCTGTTTATAGGCTAGGTCTCTGCCTGCCTTTTCCCTGAACTGGGCGCTTCGGGCCGATTTTAAAATAGTACCACCGCGTTGGATAATGTTGCTTACCGATTGCGACACTAATGGCATGAATTCGCCATCAATCATACCTTCGTAACCTCGGAATATGCCAACACATTCTATGCCTTGCGATAATGCACAACGCACAACGGCCCGGATAGCAGCATTCATGCCCGGCGAATCGCCTCCAGAGGTAAATACCCCTATTTTCTGTATTTTTGAGCTCATCTTAAATACTGTTTTTATGAAAAACGCATTTTTGTGGTTGGCAACTTTGGGTCTTGGCATAGTCCTGTTTATTGCCTGCAGCGACCATGGCAAAGTGGACCAAGACACCGTTGACAAAGATACCGAACTATTGCCCGATATTGAGAAAAAGTACAACGAAGAAGAGACCGAAGCGCTAAAAATTGCTAGCGACGTTACGCTTGTGGGGCAACAAACACTAACGGCAAATTTAGTGAAGGCCATAGAAGATAGCGGCACCGCAGGTGCTGTAGTGTTTTGCAATATACATGTTGGCGGTATTTATGATTCATTGAAAGCCAACTATGGGGCAACGGTTTCGCGTGTTTCGCACAAAAACAGAAACCCAGCCAACGCAGCTAACGAAAGGGAGTTGAAACTAATTGAGGAGTATGGAAGTAAGCCGGAAGTATTTGCCCTAAGCTTGTTTGATGATGGCGACCATTACACCGCTTACAAGCCTATACACATGAGCATATTGGCTTGCACCAAATGCCATGGTGAACCGGGTGTTGATATTGAGGAAGCAACATTTATTACCATAAGTATGCTTTACCCTGACGATAAAGCAATAGGATTTAAATATAAGGATATGAGGGGCTTGTGGAAGGTGGAAGTGCCTAAAACAGCATTGTAGGTAAAAGACACAAGGCGCAAGTGTTTGGTCTATTTTTCAATAAAAGGTTATTAAAGGGCTCTTCCTAAATCAGTTTATTAAATCGTACCTCGTAAATTGTACCTCGTAAATTTTAAAAAATAGCATGAACGTCTTAATTCTTTGTAAGAAGTTTCCTTACCCGTTGAAAGATGGGGAGGTGATAGCTATTTACAATAACATTAAGGCTTTTCATCGCTTGGGGCACAAAGTGACAGTGTTGGCTATTAATACCTTGAAGCACCATACGGATATCAATAACCTTCCAGCAGAGGTATTAGAATTGGCCGAGTATAGAGCTGTAACCGTTGATACGGGCGTAAAACCAATTCCAGCACTGAAAAACCTCTTTACTGGAGGCTCTTATCATATTGAACGGTTTATCAGTAAAGGATTTGAGGATTTGGTAATCGAGTATTTGGTTGCCAGGAAGTTTGACCTGGTGCAATGCGAGGGGCTGTATCTAGGGCCGTATATAGATACCATTAGGAAACACTTTAAAGGCCCCGTTGTAATGCGCTCGCATAATGTAGAGAGCGAGATATGGGAACGCTTGGCCGCCAACGAAAAAAATCCGCTTAAGAAGTTTTACTTGGGTTTGCAAGCTGG
>CAIOSU010000121.1 GCA_903861055.1 uncultured bacterium | reverse complement strand
CCTAAGTTCATACCTTTGCCCCATGCAAACCCACCGCATCAAACTCATCAATTGCACCCCTACCCTGTTGCAAAAAGCTTTGGAGGGTGATAGGGCGTTGGCGGAGTATTTGGGGGTGACCGTGCCCGATATTTGGACGGAGTTTGCCCGAGGGATGTTTGAATTTGTGCTAAACCAAATTGCCGATACACCCGAAGATGCTGCTTGGTGGACGTACCTGCCCATCTACTTACCCGAAAACGTGTTGGTGGGCACCTGTGGCTATAAAGGCCCACCTAATGCCGAGGGTATGGTGGAGATAGGCTACGAAGTAGCCGAAGACTACCGGGGCAACCACCTAGCCTGCGAAATGGCAAAACTGCTCATTGGCAATGCCCTAGCCCACCCCGAGGTGAAGGTAATATATGCCCAAACCCTAAACGAGCACAACGCATCGACCAAGGTATTGGAGAAGTGCGGGTTTAAGTTTGTAAAAGAAGTAATAGACCCGACCGACGGCCCCATTTGGCTTTGGCAGATTGATAGGGCTAAGCCATAGTTTGCCAAATGCTTAATGCAACTGAGCCACTACCTTGTGCATCATTTCCGCAATCTCTTTAGTGCAAAGGTTATTGATGCTGCCTTCGTGGGTATGGTTGAGCTCGCGGGCAGGGTTGAAGGTGCCCTCGTTAAAGCTATTGCCCACTATTTTGTATGCGTCGCGAAAAGGGATACCGCTCACGACCAGTTTGTTTATTTCCTCCACGCTAAACAAGGGGTCGAAGGTTTTATCGGACAACAAGTTGGGGCGCACCTGTATCTCCTCTAAAGAGAACAACAACATAGTTAAGCACTCTTGCAAGGTATCAATGGCCGGGAAAAGAATATCCTTGGTGAGCTGCATATCGCGGTGGTAACCCGACGGCAGGTTGCTCATCAGCAAGGTCATTTCGTTGGGTGCAGCTTGCAAGCGGTTGCACTTGGCGCGAATAAGCTCAAATATATCGGGGTTTTTTTTGTGCGGCATAATGCTGCTGCCCGTGGTAAGCGAATCGCTGAACGAGATATAATTGAACTGCTGCCCCATGTACAAACACACATCGTAAGCAAACCGCGACAAGGTGGCCGCTATGGAAGCCATGGCCGTAAGGGCGGCTTTTTCGGCTTTGCCGCGGGTCATTTGGGCATACACGGAGTTGTAGTTCATTTCGCTAAAACCCAGCAATTGGGTAGTAAGCGTGCGGTTGAGCGGAAACGCCGAGCCATAGCCCGCGCCGCTACCCAACGGGTTTTTATCGGCTACTTTGTAGGCCGCTACCAAAAGCTCCATATCGTCAATCAAGCTCTCGGCATAAGCGCCAAACCACAACCCAAACGACGAGGGCATGGCCAACTGAAAGTGTGTGTAGCCGGGCAACAAATGCTCTTTGTGCGCTTCGCTGAGTTGTTGCAGTTTATCAAAAAGCTGCACGGTAAGGTCGGCAGTTTCGGTGAGGCTGTGTTTGAGGTAGAGCTTAATGTCCACGAGTACTTGGTCGTTGCGAGAGCGGCCCGTGTGCAAGCGTTTGCCCGCATCACCAATTTTATCGGTGAGCATCTTTTCTATCTGCGAATGGATGTCCTCCACATGGTCTTCCATAACGAAAGTGCCTGCCTCAATGCTGGCTAGTATTTCTTCCAAACCCGCTTTAATAGCTTGAAACTCCTCGGCGATAATAATGCCCACCTGCTCTAGCATTTCGGCATGTGCCAATGAGCCTAGGGCATCAAACTTAGCGAGGCGCATATCGAGCACACGGTCGTTGCCGACGGTAAATTTTTCGGTTACCAGTGCTTTGTCATCGGTTTTTGCGTCGCCTTTCTGCCAGAGTTTCATGTTATGCTTGTTTAACGAGTTGTGCGTATCCTTCAATCAAATCAATATAGCCCTTTATGCCTTGTTCAATTTCATGCACGTAAATATACTCATCGGCACTATGCGAGCGGGCCGAATCGCCAGGACCAAGCTTCACGGCTTTCCAGGGCATCAATGCCATATCGGAAGTAGTGGGTGAGCCATAAACACTCATGCCTAACGCCTGCCCTGCCGCTATAAGCGGGTGCGTGGTTTCTATAAAAGATGGCTTGATGCGGGTAGAGCGCTCCTTCACGGTTGCCGATACATGCTGCCTTATAAGTGCCAATGCCTCCTCGTGTGGGTAATGCTCGTTTAAGCGCACATCAACCACAAAAGTGCATTCGGCGGGCACTTGGTTGTGGGCAGTGCCTGCGTTTATCTGGGTCACGTTCATACTCACGGGCCCCAGCCACTCCGAGTCTTTCTCAAACTGATAAGTACGGAACCACTCTATATCTTTCATGGCGAGGTAGATGGCATTAACGCCCTCGTTTCTGGCGGCATGGCCCGCTTTGCCTGTTACAGTAGCATCGAGGACCAAAAGGCCGCGCTCGGCCACCGCCATTTGCATGAGGGTGGGCTCGCCCACTATTGCCAACTGCACGTTGCCTAAATCATTTATGATGCTCTCGATGCCCCCTTTACCCGAAATTTCTTCTTCGGCAGTGGCGGCGTATAGTAGGTTAAAAGGTAAATCAGTTTGTTCTTTGAAATGCAGAAATGCCCCCAGCAGTGCCATCAACGGACCGCCAGCATCATTGCTGCCCAGCCCATATAGCTTGCCATCTTCAATAGCGGCCTCGTAAGGGTTGCGGGTATAGCCGCTGTTGGGTTTTACGGTGTCGTGGTGGGAGTTGAGTAGCAGCGAGGGTTTGGCTTGGTCGAAATGGGTGTTGGTGGCCCAGACATTATGCCCCTTGCGCTGCACAGCACAGCCTTGCGACTGCAAAAGCGCCGCAATTATATCCGCAGTGCCACCTTCCTCCTTACTGAACGAAGGCGTGGCAATTAACTGCTGCAATAAGGGGATTACTCGTTTCATTTTCCTGTGTTACGTACAAAGGGCGATGCCCCCTGATATAAATATTATGCCCCTTTGGGGCGTTGTGTTACGTTTTTTATTCCACCATCGCGGACGTTGTGTTTAGTTTTTTTACCCCAACGGGGTTACATACTATTAGGATGGGGCAACGCCCTATCCCGCAACGCACATCATTTAATACAAGTCCCGAAGCCCGCTTCATGCTTGGCTATATGTTTAATGTTGTTGGCATGGCCGATAACCACGGTGTGCACGCCATTGGCAATGGCTCCTAAGGCATTATCAATCTTTGGCACCATCCCTTGGTTTATTACTCCCGATGCTTTTAGTCTTTCCACATTCGCCAAATCAATCTCCCCTATCACGCTATCATCATCGTTTATGTCCATCAATAGGCCATTTTTCTCGAAGCAATACGCCAACGTCACTTCATAATCCGCTCTCATGGCCTCGGCCAAGGTGCGTGCCACGGTATCGGCATTAATGTTCAATAAATGACCTTCATTATCGCAAGAAATAGGCGCTACTATGGGCGTAATACCTGAAATCAACATCGTTTTCAAAAACGTAGCATTCACGTTCTTCGATCCAATATCGCCCACCCATCCATAATCCACATCCTTTACCGGGCGTTTTACGGCCGGTATCAACTTTGCATCGGCACCACTAAGGCCCAAGGCAATGCAGCCTTTTGCTTGTAACTGTGCCACTATGGTTTTGTTTACCCAGCCCGCATAGGTCATGGTTACCACCTTCACGGTTTCGGCATCGGTTATGCGGCGGCCATCTACCATTTGGGTAGGTATATTTAGTTTGGCACTTAAGTCGGTAGCGAGTTTGCCACCACCATGTACCAATATTTTGTTTCCCTCAATAGCAGCTAGGCTAGTCAAAAAGCTATCCAACGCTGCGGCATTGTCTATAATATTGCCCCCTATTTTTACCACCAATAGTTTTTGCATGGCTATAAGGTTTCCAGTATTTTTTTCAATACGGTTTGGGCAGCAACCACGCGGTTGCCTGCTTGCCGTTGCACCAGGCTATTCGGCCCATCCAGCAAGGCATCTATCAATTCCACATTGCGGCGCACGGGTAGGCAGTGCATTATTTTGCCATTGTTGGTCAGAGCCATTTTTTCTTCGGTAAGCAGCCAATCGCCTGTTACTTCCGGCATAGCACCGTAATCGGCAAACGACGACCAGTTTTTTACATACACATAGTCGGCACCAGTCAAGGCTTTGTCTTGGTTGTATTCAATGGTTGCGCCTTCGGTAAATTGCCCATCTAGCTCATAGCCTTCGGGGTGGGTTATCACTACTGCGGCACCTGTGGCTATGGCCCATTCGGCAAACGAGTTGGGTACTGCCTGCGGCAATGCCTTAATGTGTGGTGCCCAAGTAAGCACCACTTTTGGTTTGGCTACTTGCTGCGTTTCGGCAATGGTTATCATGTCGGCAAAGCTCTGCAAGGGGTGGCGCGTAGCAGACTCCAAGCTTACAATGGGTACTTTGCAATATTTCAAAAAGCTGTTCAACACTATTTCATCATAGTCCCAATCCCTATCTACCAAACCCGGGAAACAACGGATGGCCACAATATCGCAATACTGGGCAATTACCCCGGCCGCCTCTTTAATGTGTTCACTTTTGGTGCTGTTCATTATGGCGCCATCTTCAAACTCCATTTGCCAGCTATCCTTATCCAAATTCACTACCATTACGTTCATGCCCAGATTGTAGGCAGCGCGCTGGGTACTCATGCGCGTGCGCAAGCTTGGGTTCAGAAACAACAAACCAATAGTTTTTCCTTTACCCAAATGTGACTGGTGGTTCACAGTTTGTTTCACGGACAAAGCCTCTTGCACCAGCTGGTTTACGTCTCCTGCGTCGTGTACCGAAATAAACTGCTTCATGCTACGGTTTGGGTTTTGAGGGTAGCTACAAATGCTTCTAAGAACATATCAATTTCGGCTTTGGTGATGGTCAGTGGTGGCAACATCCTCAACGTGTTTTTGTTAGACGAGTTGCCCGTAAACATGCGGTGCTCTTTCAGTAGCGCTGTGCGCACGGGGGTGCAGTTTTCGTGCAGCTCAATGCCCACCATTAGGCCCATGCCGCGTACTTCTTTAATGCCGTCAATCATTTGCAATTGCTGCACAAAGTAGTTGCCCAATACTTGGGCATTGCGTATAAGGTCTTCTTGTTCAATCACATCCAAAACGGCTATGGCTGCGGCGCAGGCCAAGTAGTTACCGCCAAAGGTAGTGCCCAACATGCCATGCTTAGCCTCAAAATCAGGACTAATCAGCACGCCACCAACTGGGAAGCCGTTGCCCATGCCTTTGGCTACGGTTATTAGGTCGGCTTTAATGCCTGCGTATTGGTGTGCAAAAAAGTAACCACTGCGGCCATAGCCCGATTGTACTTCGTCTAAGATTAAGCTGGCATTATACTGGTCGCATAGGTTGCGCAGCAATTGCAAAAAGCTGGCATCGGGTATGTTTACTCCACCAACACCTTGGATGCCCTCAATAATTACGGCACAAACGGTATCATCAAAAGCAGCCGTTACAGCATCGGCATCATTCAGTGGCAAAAAAACAATATCCTCGTGGGCATTTACCTGCGCCTTTAACGACATATTATCGGTTGCGGCCACCGCCAATGAGGTGCGACCGTGAAAGGCATTGCTAAAAGCGATGATTTTCTTTTTTTCGTTTTTAAACGAAGCCAATTTCAGGGCATTCTCGTTTGCCTCGGCACCCGAGTTGCACAGAAAAAGGTGGTAATCGTTATAGCCGCTCAACTTGCCCAACTTATCGGCCAATTCTTGCTGTTGCGGTATTTTCACGGAGTTGGAATAGAACCCCAATTGGCTCAATTGCTTGGTCAGCATCTGCACATAGTACGGGTGGCTGTGGCCAATGGAAATAACGGCATGGCCGCCATATAAGTCCATATAACGATTGCCCTTATCGTCCCACAAGTAAATGCCCTCGCCCTTTACCGGGGCAATGTCAAACAGGGGATATACATCAAACAGCTCCATTAAAATGCGGAAGGTTTAAGTTGAAGGCCCGTTTTCTCATCGAGACCAAAAATAAGGTTCATGTTTTGCACGGCTTGCCCCACGGCACCTTTCAATAGGTTATCAATTACCGAGGTTATGAGTAGTTGCCCATTGTGCTTGGCTAGGTGCAAAAAGCAGCGATTGGTATTTACCACTTGTTTTAGGTCAATCTCGCTGTGGCTAATAGTTACAAACGGATGCGATTGGTAGTAAGCCTCGTATAAGGCAATGGCTTCCGTTAGTTCCAACTCGCTTTTTAGATAAACCGATGCGAAGATGCCACGGGTAAAATTGCCCCGTTGGGGGATAAACAACATATCCGTATCCAAGCTCGGTTGCAGCGCGGTAAGACTTTCTTTTATCTCTTTCAGGTGTTGATGCTCAAAGGCTTTGTACACCGATAGGTTGTTGTTCCTCCAGCTAAAATGAGAAGTAACACTCAAGGTTTGCCCCGCACCTGTGCTGCCTGTGGTGGCATTTACATGTATATCGGTATGTACTTTGTTTGCAGCAGCCAAAGGCAACAATGCCAATTGAATGCAAGTAGCAAAGCAGCCTGGGTTGGCTATGCTCTTGGCAGTTTTTATTGAGTCGCGGTTAAGCTCTGGTAGACCGTATACAAAGCTACGGTTGCCCAATTCCCTGTTATCCGTATGGCGAAAGTCTTGGCTGAGGTCTATCACTACCAAATCGTCGGGCAAGGTATTGGCAGCCATAAACTTTTTGGCAGCATCGTGGCCGCCACAAAGGTATAGTACATCTATTTCAGTATGGTGCGTGGCTACAAATTGCAGGGTAGTTTCGCCCAGCAAATCGGTGTGCACGGCATGTATGGGTTTGCCCGCATTGCTATTGCTCTGCACAAAGGTTACCTCTGCATTAGGATGATACATAAGCACCCGAATCAGTTCGCCGCCCGTATATCCGGCACCGCCAATGATGCCTACTTTAATCAACTTCATCGCGTTCTTTGCCCAGTTGGTTTACTTGAAAATATATACCGGTTTGGTTACCGAAAATCTTGGTAAAACCCTTTACATCATCGCCCGTCCAGCTATTATTCATTTCGCCGTAGCTGCCAAACTTGGTACTCATCAAATCATGTTTAGACTCAATGCCCACTAACTCGAAACGGTAAGGTAATAGTTTTACGAATACTTTGCCCGTTACAAATTTCTGGGTAGAGGTAAAAAAGGCCTCCACATCGCGCATGGTCGGGTCAAAGTACTGGCCTTCGTGCAGCCAGTTGCCGTACCAAGCGGCCATTTGGTCTTTCCAGAAAAGCTGCCACTTGGTAAGGGTATGCTTCTCTAGCAAATGGTGAGCCTTAATAATAATCAGTGGCGCTGCGGCCTCAAAGCCCACACGACCTTTAATACCGATGATGGTGTCGCCCACGTGTATATCGCGGCCAATGGCATACGGCCCGGCCAGTTCCTGAAGTTTCAGTATGGCTTCTACGGGGTTGGCAAAGTACTCATCGTTTACGCCATGTATTTCGCCTTGCTCAAAGGTTACCGTTATATCCGTGCCAACGTGATTAGTCAATTGAGTTGGGTAAGCGCTTTCTGGCAAACTGGTGCCAGAGGTAAGCGTTTCCTTGCCTCCTACCGAAGTGCCCCAAATGCCTTTGTTGATGCTGTAAACGGCCTTCTCGAAGTTCATTTCCACGCCGTTGGCTTTCAAGTAGGCTATCTCGGCCTCTCTAGATAGCTTCAAATCGCGTATCGGGGTTATAATCTCCAACTCGGGCGCCATTATCTGGAACACCATATCAAATCGTACTTGGTCGTTGCCAGCACCGGTACTACCGTGTGCCACTGCCTTGGCACCGATCTCTTTAGCAAACTTAGCCGTGGCTATGGCCTGCACTATGCGCTCGGCACTTACCGACAGCGGATAGGTATCGTTCTTCAGTACGTTGCCAAATACGAGGTATTTTATCACGTCTTGATAGTAATCGTTTCGGGCATCCACACACTTAAACGAGGCCACACCCAATTTATAGGCATGCTCCTCAATGCGCGCAATTTCCTCAATGCTAAAACCACCAGTGTTGATAGTAATGGCATGTATCTCGCAATTCAATTCCTTTTTGAGGTAGATGGCGCAATAGGTGGTATCCAATCCGCCGCTAAAGGCCAGTACTACTTTTTTGGTATCCGTCATTATTTGTTAAGCTAGAAATTTACTGAAAATAAAGCCGAAAAAAGCTGCTCCACGCTTTGCTTCACCGTTGGTTTAGGTGGTAGTGGGGCTGCCATATAAACCTCTGCCTGCTGGGCAAGCGCTACAATATTTACCTTGTTTTTGATCTTTTCCAAGGCCTTTTGCTCTTTCGCTGCTTGTTCGGCGGGGTCAAAAAGCATGGCAGTACACAGGCAGTTTTTACGCTCCTTACTCTGCAATATCTCGAAATTCACGCAGCTTTGGCAACCTTGCCAAAAAGCTTCATCATCCGTTAACTCAGAGTAGGTAACTGGCTCGTAACCCAAATCTGAATTTATCTTCATTACCGCCAAACCCGTAGTTAGGCCGAAAATCTTAGCATCAGGATACAAGGCGCGCGATAGCTCTAGTATTTTGGTCTTGATTTCTTTGGCCAAGCCGCTTTTCCGGTGGTTAGGCGATACAATCAAACCTGAGTTGGCTACATACTTGCCGTGGCTCCACGTTTCGATATAACAGAAGCCTGCCCATTCTCCCTCTTTGGAAACGGCTACTACAGCCTTGCCTTCACTAAGTTTCTTGCGGATGTAATCCGGAGAACGCTGGGCAATACCCGTGCCACGAGCCTTGGCCGAATTTTCCATTTCTGTGCAGATGATTTCTGCGTATATGCCATGTTGCTCGTTGGCAACTACAATATCAAATAATTGAACCATTGTGGTATCTAAAAAAGATTTGAACCAAAAAACCTTGAAAAAATAATGCAACTGAGGTGGGCTTTGCTCACCTCATGCAATCATACAAACAGTAAAGTAGGTATGGGTTGGGGAGGGTGACTATCAACGTCGGGGGAAAAAAGGAGTAGATAGGTTGCGAAGAATGGCGTGCGTGTCGTTTGTAAAAGCAGTACCCAACAAGGACTGAGCCCTCGCTGCGGTGTGCCTACAAGCTACAACCACGTATTCGTTTAAGAATATTTTCTTCATTTCTAATTTAACCTAACTTGGTATTCCTGAATAAGGTTGGCAAAGGTATGGATTTATTTAATAGGAATCAATAGCCACGAGGGTTTCAAGCTAAAAATTTACAGTAAAATTGAATTGGCTACAAAAAGGCGGTAATGTTTACTTCTTATTGGTTTTCAATAAGAACAGCTCCAAAGCCCTTACAATGGATGGCGCCTCGAGTGAAGGTGCCTGAAAGCTAACCGTAAGGCCCGCTTCGCGTATGGCCTCGGCAGTTACGGGTCCCATAGCAGCTATGTGCTTGTCGCGTTGCACAAAGGTAGGGTAGTTCTCAAACAACGACTTAATACCCAATGGGGTGAAGAAGATAATCAAATCGTAATCCAGTTCGGCCAAGTCGCTCAAGTCAGAACAAACGGTTTTGTACATTACTGCCTTATCCCACTTAAAGCCACCTTTTTCTAAAAAATCAGGAATATCCTCCTGGTGCACGTCTGTACAAGGCCAAAGAAAACGCTCATTGTTTTTATGCTTGCTAAGCAACTCAAATAAACCCTTCTCGCGGGTGGCGCTAAAAAACACTTTGCGCTTACGGTATTGGGTATATTTCTGCAAGTAAAGCGCTACCGCCTCAGAGATGCAAAAGAACTTGGTATCCTGCGATAGCTTGATGCGCAATTCTTCGCAAACACGAAACAAGTGGTCAATAGCATTGCGGCTATTGAGTATAATGGCCGAATAGTCCGATATATTGATTTTGTCTTTACGGAAGTCTTTTCCGGCTACTGGCTCAACTTGTATAAACTGGCGAAAATCGACCTGTAAACCATATTTTTTTTCTAACTCAAGGTATGGCGACTTCTCGGCATCTGGCTTGGGTTGCGAAATAAGAATGGATTTAATTTTACGAAGGGCAGTGGATGAAGATTCAGGAGGTTGAGTTGCCATAGGTATTTGTGCCATTTGTTACCGGGAAAGGGCCTCGAAATCACCTTGCGGCGTTCATCACCAGCTTCACCAAAAGCATCACCGGGGCAATTTCAAGACTGCAAAAATACACAATAAAATGGAATTTATGAAAGGCCAAGTAATTTTTTGCAATCGCTAACCCCTTGACTGCCAATCCGAGATAAGCGATAGCTATAAGCCCAAGCGTGATTAATATTACCCCCTCGGTTAAGCTAGGTGGCGCATAGGCAATAACAAAATTGATTGGCAACAAAAGGGCACCCAAAATCTTGATATTGAGGAAAAAATTGAAGTTGTAAAAGTTTACCTCATCTTTGAAAGGAAACACCACGCCTGTAAACCACATAAGCAAGTACTTAAGAGCCGCTATGCCGAATATAATAGCCAAACTAGCCAAAAACAGGGTACCACTAGTTAGCCAAGTTACAATGCTAAAATGACTGAGACCAAGGTACAATAGCACGGCATAAGATAGAATGCCATTGATGGTGAGTAACAGTGCCGGAAACGGTATACTCAACTCTTGTTCTCTAAACACCTGCTGACTAATGTTGAGGTTAAAAAACGAACGATACTGCTCTTCAGCATACCTAATAAATGCCACTCGCAAATACACAATCAATATAAATTGTATAGTAAGTATTGTAAATAGCCAACCAGCGCGACGCGAGCGGTTAAGGGGTATCACTTCCGTCTCGCTTACCACTTGCCTTATGTGCACAACGGGCAGGGGCATTTCTTTATACTCGGCAGTATATACCTTGGTTACAACAGGAACTAAGGTACCCAGGATACTGTCATTGAAAATAAAGTATGCCCGAAGCGGTATTATACTGTCCAATTGGGCTGTATCGGCAACTGCGGCAAGGCCTAGCGAGTCGTCGGTGCAAACAACCAATGCCGCAGTGTCGTTTTCGGATGGCATGGCCCAAGGTATGTTTACGGCAACTACCGTATCGGCGCGGTACTCCGATGCGGGCAATGGGCCATATACCTGCGCAGGGGCTAGCCCTGCCAGTATCATCAACCCTAATATGTATGCCAGTTTATGCAATGCTAAAGTTTATCCGTTTAACTCCTCCCCCTCTTTAGGGGGAGGTTGGGAGGGGGTAATGGGCGAGCATCACCATTCGCCAACCGTTAATTACACTACGTGCCTATTCACACGCAAACACTCAAAACAAATTATAATACCCAAAATGCAGTTTCGCCGAGCGGAAGTTTATCGGGTTTCCCTGCTGGCTGCCAAGCGCGTAGCTGATGGCAAACATTCCGGCTTTGGTCTCGAAGGTCATACCTGCACCAAAGCCATACGGGAAATCCTTAGTATACTTACCCAACGTGCGGTCCTCCACATATGCAGCATCCATAAACACCTGAAAAAAGGAGTTTTTGGACAGCAGAAAACGGAATTCAGCGGTAACTACATTAAAAGTTGATGCAAAGATACTTTCTTCATCGAACCCTCGAAGCAGTTTATTGCCCCCAATACGATATAATTCGTTTAAAAATACCGGATTACTGATAAACGAGCCACCGCGCATGCTGGTTTTGATGGTGCTGCGCAGTCCTATAGGCCAATACTGCTCCATTTGCCAACTGAATTTGTATTGCACGTTGCTGGTACTTACGGTGTCGTAGAGGAAGGCAAACGTTTGGTCAGGGTTTTCCGGGTCGGTAAGGGTTTCGATGGTATTGCTGGGCCTAATGCGCCGAGTACCCGCCCCCGCCGAAATGCGCACCAAATGCCCTTTTCGGGGATTGAACCGATAATCCAATCGCTCCAGATAATACTCCAAGCCAAACAGGCTGTTGCGCACATCGTTATACTGCGGCAGCGAGCGGTTGCGGATGATAAAAGCCTTATCAACATTGAGCACATTGGTGAGCTTATTGTGAAAAAAGGCCCTGATGTAGTGCCGCCCCGCAAACAAGTATTGCAAGCCAAACTCATAGTCGATGTCGAGAAACAACGTATCGCGCTTATACAACGAGAAACTGCCATCAATGCCAATGGGCAACGAAAACAGATAGGGGTATTTGAGGGCAATATCCAAGTTTTGGGTGCCCGTTTGCATTTTGCGCCAGTTCAGCTTTATTTCTTCGGCAGCACCAAAGGCATTCTGTAGCTCTAGGTTGGCCTCGCCCGTAAACAATACCCGGCCGCTTATCTCGTTATTAGGCAAAATACCAATGAGCAAATCAAACCGGCTGGTTTTACGGTTTTGGAGGAACAGCCTAATCTTAGCTTTATCGGCCTCAAAAATCACTTCGGGGGCGCGTAGCTCGGTCAAGAAGGCCACATCGGCTAGTCGTTGGCTTATGCGCTTTACCTCGCTCTCGTTGTACAACGCCCCCGGCCGTATGCCAAGGTAGTTGTAAATATAGGCCCGGGTAATGCGCGGGTCGCCGTCAAGCGTTATGGTATCGTAAACTATCAGTTGGTTCTTTTGCAAATACAGGCTCGCCGATAAGGTGGTATCGGTCATCTCCAAGCTATCTAAACGCACCTGTGCAAAAGGGTAGCCGTTGTTTTCAGCATGGGCCAAAATATCGCTCATCAAACCCTTTAATTGTCTAAAATTGACCGGTTTGCCCGCAAAAAAGCGGTCTTTGTACTGGGCTTGGCTCAGTATGGGTACCTCTACATTGCCGGGCCGCAATTGCACCCACTCTATCTGTGGGCCTGCAAACACCCAAGCGGTAGCGGTATCGCCTTTCAGTTCCAAACTATCAACCGATGCGCCTAAGTAGCCCAAATCGTATAGCTTAATTAACATAGCGCCCAGCTCTTTGCGTATTTGCAAATCGCTGCTGTAGCGCTCTTTTATTTTGAGGTGCTTCGTAAAAAAGGCTACCTCTTGGTCTTGCGCCCGTAGTTGCAAATGCCAATTGCCCTGCGCCCACAGGCCCAGAGGTAATAGCAACAACACAAACAGCAGCAAACGCATCGGCAAAGGTTGGGTTTGGTGCTAAATTAGGGATTTTTGTGAGGTGTGATTGCGGTAATTGGTAAGAACCTTGATTGGGCTTAGGGTTGGAGGATAAGAAACGGATTAATGTTTGGTTGCCCATTTTCATATCCACTTCCATTTCATTAAATTGAGGTCCGATTAATACCGAGTGCCCTCACCATGAAACAACTACTGCACAAATTTTGGAACAGCGAGTTCGGCGAAGTAAAGCCAACTTATCTAGGTTTGATTGGCGGTGCCATTCTTTTGATAGCACTGGTCTACGTTTCAGGAGAAGTATTGTTTGGTCTTCACCCCGAGTCGGCACCGTTTAACCTTACCCATGTCTGGACTTTCTTTACCAAAGGCGGCGATTTGCCCTCAGGTAGCACCAGCTTAAAGCCGTGGTTCCCGCAACTGTGGGTAGGGTTGGCTTTGCTGTGCGTTACCATACGTATTACGGTTATCATCGCCAGCTATATTCAATCCAAGAAAGTGCTCGGCGAGCAGGCTTTTGCGCACTACTTTGTTACCTATTTTTCATCGTTTGTAATTGCTACCATCGCTAGCTTTACGCTGCTGTTTGGCATAGCGGGTATATTTTATGCCGCTGGCTACCCCTTGGCCGATAGCAACATTGCCCGCAATGCCTTTTTGGCCATTGAAGCCTGGACCAATGAGCACATTCCCTCCTTGTTCAATGTCCACTCCTACTGGTTGGCCTTGGCAATTACCTTTAGCGTAGCTGCCTTGCCTAACTATGCGGTACACTGGCTGTGCCATCAGTCACGGTTTGTGTGGTACGTGTTTCACCGTTGCCATCATGCACCTGAGTTTTTACACCCGTTGGCTGCGCCGCCCGCCTACGCATTTGATTTTTTATTGGCGTTGCCATTCGGTTTGGTGGCACTTATCGTTTCTAAACTGGTATATACCGAGCCGCTGGTAATGGAGCTGAGCCTTTACTATTTGTTGGGCTATTGGCTCGAGATTTTCAACCACTCCATAGTGCACTATCAGTTTGCCCGAAATAACTTCCTAGTGCGCCACCTCAGCCACTTTTACGGCGATAGGGGCGTGTACCACCTCATGCACCACTCCGCCAAAGATGGCGACCAAGTGATAAATGTAGGCTCTGGCCCCTTTATGATGTGGGACCGCCTATTTGGCACTTACCGCGCCCCCTACGCCGAAGCCCCACCACTTGGCCTCACCAATACGCCACCCATATCGCACAACCCCATGCGCATTATTTTTAGCGGTATTGTGCAAATCTGGTACGAGCTACGCATGAACAAAAGCTGGCGCATCCGCTTCAAAATCATCTTCGGCTCCATTTACTATAAGCCGCCTATTACCAAGGAGTTTTTGATATTGGATGGAACGCAGTGAAGGAATGAATCAGATTGCAAATCCGTGGCTAGTGCATTCGGATTACAAATCCGAATGGGCGGGGGGGGGCTCATCAGGGCAACACCCAAACTACTATCGGTTATCATTAGGTTAAGTTTAAACAAAACTGATATTTATCAGTAAACCAAGGCCAACCTTCCCGTACTTTTGGCACTTTGCACAATTGCCTAATACCTTCATCGGCCATGGAAATTGATATTCTAAAAGTGGTGCTTACTTTGGCTGCCGGGCTCGTGGTGTTTTTGTATGCCCTCAATTTACTATCGGATAGCATGAAGGCCGTGGCCGGCGAAAAGGTGAAAAACTTTTTGGGCCGTTTTACGCGCAATTTATTTACCGCCATTGTTTCGGGCACCATTGTTACCATTCTGCTCGACTCGTCGTCGGCCGTTATTATCATGACCATTGCTTTTGTGGGTGCAGGCGTGCTCACCTTCCGCCAATCAATGGGCGTGGTTATGGGGGCCAACATCGGCACTACCATCTCCTCGCAAATAATTGCATTCGATATTGGCGAGTGGAGCGCTGTGCCCATGCTAGTGGGTTTCGTTATCCTGTTTGTATCTAAAAAAGCCCGCCCGCAAGCCATGGGCAAAATAGTGTTTAGCACCGGCTTGTTGTTTTTTGGGCTATATGTAATGGGCGAGGCAGTGTCGCCGTTAAAAAACAGCGATGCTTTCGAGCGTTGGATGGCGCAAATGGAAACCCCTTGGAAAGGCGTTTTTGCCGGTTTGGTAACCACGCTGGTCATCCAATCATCATCGGCCACGGTAGGCATGGTAGTGCAGCTATCGCACGAGGGGCTTATAAGCCTAGCAGCAGGTATAGCCATTATGATGGGTGCCGAGTTGGGCACCTGCTCCGATACGCTCTTTGCCACCCTAGGCCAAAGCCGCTCGGCCATTAAAACAGGAATATTTCACCTCTTTTTCAATATTACCTCCATATTTATTGGCGTACTGTTTATCGGTGCATTTACCAAGCTGGTGCTCTGGCTTACGCCATCAGATGCCATTGCACACCAAATAGCCCAAGCCCACATGCTGTTCAATATAATGGGGGTATTGCTGTTCTTGCCGCTCGTAGGCACCATCAACCGCCTGCTCGATACGTGGCTGCCCGACAAAGTGCCCGTGCCGCAAACGTAGGGTTTTTGATATTGGATGGTGGGCAGTGAGTTATGTGTATTGGATTGCAAATCCATGGCTCGTGGCATTCGGATTACAATTCCGAATGGGCGGGGTTTTTGCCCATTTATTTATTCCCTTGCACCAAAAACCAATCTACCCAAGCATCTACTTGAATAATTGAATTTGGCCGTAATATAATCTCTCGTTTATGGTTTAACAGATAAAAAGTTGGTGTGCCAAACACATAATAATCCTGCACCACTTGGCTCTCCCATTTCTTGTAATCGCAATAAGTAAAAAATGGATAGGATTTTACCAGCTGCTCGAAAACTTGCTGCTCAGTGTCGAGTGATATGTAAACTACTTCTACGCCAAGATTTCTCCACTTTACATAGTTTTGTATCAGTTTTGGAAGTTCCTCCATGCACTTTGGGCACCAGCTTGCCCCAAAAACAACCAAGGTGTAAGGTGTGGTTACCTTTGTTAAACTGCTAAATGTTGTTTGCTTCTTCCCGTTCAAATAAGCGGCGTTGCCAAAACTGATATCGGGTGCCATATTCCCGATTTTCATAGCGCGGTAGCTTTCCAGCTGTTTGCCTAAATCGCTATCGATGGTACAACTCGTTTCATTGAGTACTTTCAGCGCCAAATATTCAGATGCCTCGAACAAGCTATGACGTTCCAACAAATCAAACAAAAAGTAAGTGACCTCATTAAGTATTTTCTCATTCTTCAACAAATTTACCATCATTGCATCAATAGAAATCTGCATTTCAATAAAAACGGAACTTGAAGAACGACCGCTGTTTTCCAACAACCAAAAATGACTTTCAATGGCATCTTTAAACAAGCCACTTTTGTAAAGACGCTGGTCGGTGTAATCCAATGCTCTGAAAGCTTTAATCGTAGATGGAATTTCCTCAATGCGATACTGTGCTATGTTAGAAACGGAACTTACCAGTTTTCGCGTGGGTAAAAACCAACTTACATAACTATCCTTGGGCAAATTTGCTAGAAACAACGAATCTTCCGCTTTGATGCGTTGTTGCTCTAACTGGATATTATTAGCTGGCATTTTTTGTGCCGCAAATAAAGAATCGAGCGTGTATATTTTCTCCAAGTAAACCCAAGCACTCAAGGCTTGTTCTCTGCGTGGATGCTCTTTGGCATACTGCTCAAACCATTGGTTTTCTTTGCCTCGCGTAATCTTAATCGTTTCGATATAGCTCAATGCTTCGCCAACGATTTCAATATCCTCACCTCCCAAAATCACCAATAGCGATTTTTTATCGTCAGACATTAAATAACCCACTCCAAAATCAGCCTTGGAATAGCTGAGGTTGAAATTTCCTTTTTCATCAATAGTTGCATTTGAAATAGGATTGGTTTTTAAGCCATCAAAACCTTCCAGTTTTATTTGTTGATTAGCCAATAACGATAAATTACCCGAGATTGATTGTGCAAATGAGCTACTTGTCAGTAGTGCTAGGCATACAACCGTTATGATTGATGTTTTTTTAATAATTATTTTAGTTTTAAAACGAAAGAATTGAAACCCGAACATTAATAATCCTTGAGGCAACGCACAGAATTTCCACTGGCTCGAAACCTGACGCCTGCGACGACATTGTTGTTGAAGGTGAGGTCGTTCGAGAACTGTCCAAAAGTCGAACTGGTCCAACAAGAGCCCTCGCTTCCGACATTACCAATTAAACCTGAACTGGTGCGGAAGCCCGCCATAGGCAATTTCAAGATCGAGGCAAAGGCACCCGTACTGTTGTTACTACCCCAAGTCAAACGCTCTGCATCGAATTCGGCATTTGTTGGCAAGCGATAACCGCTTGGGCATGGGTTGTTTACCCCATATACCCCCTGCCAAAGATTATTGTTCGGCGTGCTGCGCCAATCATTGCCTGCTGATACGATGATGAACTTGTTGTTTCCCGGTTGATCGATACTACTTTGGATGGAGGTGGTTGAAGAGTTGCGGCACTGATGTCCATCGCTTCCACGACCCCATTGGTATAAATCACCGTAAGCATTTGCATCGGTGCTGGATATAGCAACTTGTGATGCACCCAGGTTGCGATCCATCCATGTTTTACCTGTGAGAGGGTTGGTTACGTCCACTACTAACGTGGGGCCGTTACAGAATACAGAACCTACAGCGTATAGACCGGATGCGTTAACAGTGAATGTTAATGTACAACTGCGACCGCCAATGCTCAAAGCAAAACTGGCCGTGCCTGCTGCACTCGGTCTGCCGGTAATGGTATAAGTTAAACTTCCTACATTGGTAAATATATCTGAGCTTAAGATGGCGGTGAGGCCTGTTACGCCAGTAGAGTTTATGCTCTGTGCACCGTACGTACCCCCGTTGCCGCCCGAGTATGGTACACTTGCACTTATACCAATAGCAGCGACTCCTTGTGTAAGTATTCCAATTCTTGTGGCAGATGCACAGTCAAGGGCTGCTATACTAGCAGCAGCAGGGCCCGTGGTGGCAAAGATCAACTCGTTGCCATAAGCCGTGCCCGATCCGTTGGTGGCATATGCCCGCACGTAGTAGGTGGTGTTGGGGGTAAGGCCCGTGAGGTTACTAGTATAGCTGCCCGTGCCGGTACCATCGATGGTTTTGTTATTGGCAATAGTGGGGTTGGGGCTAGTGCTCCATACTATGCCCCGTTGGGTTACTGGACTACTGCCAGTGCTGCTAATATTTCCTCCACTATTGGCGCTAGTGTTGGCTATGCTGCCAATGGGCAAGGTGGTGAGCGTGGCAGGCACTGCGGGGTTAACAGTGAATGTTAATGTACAACTCTGACCGCCTATGCTCAAAGCAAAACTGGCCGTACCTCCTGCTACATTCGGTGTGCCGGTTATGGTATAAGTTAAACTTCCAAATCCATTGGCAAATGTGCTTGCGCTTATGGTGGCCGTTAGGCCTGTTGCTCCTGTAGAGTTTATGCTCTGTGCGCTGTACGTACCCCCGTTGCCGCCCGAGTAGGATATATTTGAACTTACCCCACTAGCAGAGATACCTGCTGTAAGGATTCCATTGTTTGTGGCAGAGGCACAGTTAAGAGATGCTATTAATCCAGGGCAAATACCCCCTGCTAGCCATATCGGCACTCCGTTACAAACGGTAAGTACTTGCTCTTGCTGGCCTAGTGGAAGCTCAGTCCATTGAGCGCCATCCCAAAAGAGCATGTCTCCCCTTGTGTTTCCAGCACTTACCAAACCGGTTGCTCCTGTTGCACCATTTGTTCCTGTTGGGCCTTGAGGGCCAGTAATTCCTGCAGCACCGGTGGCTCCTGTTGCACCTGCTGTGCCAGTTGCGCCGTTAACACCGTTAGCACCAGCAGTTCCAGTATTTCCTTGTGGTCCGGCTACACCGGTTGAGCCCGTTGTACCCGTTGTGCCATTAGCACCCGTGGCGCCCGTTGCGCCCGCTGAACCTGTGGGGCCTTGAAGACCAGTAATTCCTGCAGCACCGGTGGCTCCTGTTGCACCTGTTGTGCCAGTATTTCCTTGTGGTCCGGCTACACCGGTTGAGCCCGTTGTACCCGTTGTGCCATTAGCACCCGTGGCACCCGTTGCGCCCGCTGAACCTGTGGGGCCTTGAAGACCAATAATTCCTGCAGCGCCTGTAGCTCCTGTTGCACCAGTTGTGCCAGTTGCGCCATTTGCGCCAGCAGTTCCAGTTGTTCCTTGTGGTCCGACTATGCCTGCAGCACCATTAGCGCCTGCTGAGCCTGTAGGACCTTGCGGTCCAGTAACTCCGGCAGTACCTGTGGCTCCTGTTGCTCCCGTTGCACCGTCAGCGCCCGGTAAACCCGCTGTGCCAGTTGTTCCTTGTGGACCTGTTGCGCCCGTTGCGCCTATACCACCACGCACAAAGCCCGTATTAATGATGCTTCCGTTGCCCGTTTTTATATATAGGGTATCGTTTTGCACAAAAGCAGTATCAATGCCATTGGCAGCGTTTTGCAGGCTGTTTATTACCAACGTGTCAATACGGCTGCTAAAGGTTAATATACTGTCGATGTTGGCTGAGGATTGCACGATAATAAGGCTATCCAGCGTGGTGCTTTGGCTCAAAATCGTATCGATGTTGCTGATCGTTTGGCTGAGGATAATGCTATCAAGGTTGTTGCTTAGCAGCAGCAGGCTATCAATGTTAGCGGCTACAGTTGCCAACACGTCGGGCAGCACGGCGTAGCCGGTGCCGCTGGTTATGCGCAGGGTATCGCCGTTTAGGTACAGGTCTTGCAGCTCGTTGGCGGGGTCGCTGTCGGCATCATTCACGTTCAGGGTAGTGGCTACCCAATTGGTGCCGTCCCATATCAACACATCGCCCACAGCCAGCCCGGTGGTATCAACACCCTGTAGGCCGTTAATGCTGGCACCGGCGCCTGCCTTGCCCGCATACAGCGCATAGGGCACCGAGAGCAATTGAGTGGTGCCCATGGGCAGGTAGTTGTTGCCACCGTTGGCATCTAGGTCAACGCGCAAGAAGAGTGGACCTGCCGCCCAATCAATGGCCCCGAAGGTACCTTGCAGGGGCGCACCGCCGCCCAGCACCAGGGTGAAAAGCCCGAACGCGTTGGTAGTGGCCGCGTGCTCCTCAATATACAGTATGTTGGCGGTGGTGTTGGTGGTGGTAATGTAAAAGCGCACCGCTACGGCCTGGTTGGGCAACACTGCACCCGCGGCATTGCGCGCCACGGCTTGATAGTTGATGCCTTGGGGTGCCTGAGCATATAGGGCTTGGCCTGCTAAAAGCAGCCACAGGGAAATATAAAGTAAAAGTCTCATAAAAAGGGATGGTAAATTAACCAGCGGCCAAATGTACCACATCCCAACCCCCTCCCACCATGCATAAGTACATAAGCTTAGCCTTGTCGCGCCTTCCTACGCGTGCTGTTACGAGTGCCGCAGTGCTGGAGCTCCTTTATTATAAGCCACCCATTACCAAGGAGTTTTTGATATTGGATGGAACGCAGTGAAGGAATGTATCGGATTGCAAATCCGTGGCTCGTGGCATTCGGATTACAAATCCGAATGGGCGGGGTTCATTAAAAGCAGCCAAAAAACTTTACCTTTTTGAGATGGTAGCTGCCTGCCAACCACCACCATCGGCTGCATGTAGCCCATAGGCTGCACTCCGTATAGAAGAACTAAGCTCCTGGAGCACGGAAGTAACTTCAGCTAGTGGGGGCTATTGGACGGCACGCAGCGAAAGGTGTTATGCCGGGCGTTCACGCAAAAGGCGGACAGGCTGGAGACGCAAGGCACGTTTCATCCTCGTCTGGAAGACGATGACGAGTGGGGTGCTGTGTTTCTAATCAAAGCTCTTTACCAGTTTCAACACGGCATTACCATCTGCATCGGATACAACTACCTGGTAAACCCCCGCTGCAAGGTCGCGAACATCAATACTGCAACCGTCGGCTCTGCAATTGATAGGCACCACAAGCTTTTTACCT
>CAIOSU010000120.1 GCA_903861055.1 uncultured bacterium | reverse complement strand
TACGAAGATGTTCCTAGCATCGCTTATCGGAAAGTTTTCTTGGAATACATTATATAATCCTTCTTTCGTCCGATTTTCAGCCGTCGTTTCTAGTTGAAAAAAGTCTTGGAAAGACTTCAACTGGATCTCCAGCAAGTCAGGATAATCGGAGTGTTTGGTAATACGACCAAAATTATTCCGTTCCTGAGCATTTTGAGATTGAGCCATAAATTAGGATATGCTTTTAGATATACAACGAATAGGTTTAGTGTAGACACACTAAACCCATTGACTTGTTGGATGCGCACAAGGCGCACCAGGCCTTACTTGATCTCTACTTCGGCACCTGCTTCAGTTAGCTTGGCTAACAGCGCATCGGCGTCGTCTTTTGAAGTACCTTCTTTCAAAGGCTTCGGAGCAGCATCAACCAAATCTTTGGCTTCTTTCAAACCTAGACCGGTAAGTTCTTTTACCAACTTAACTACGGCAAGCTTGTTTGCACCAGCTGATTTAAGAATAACGTCAAAAGATGTTTTAACAACAACTTCTTCGGCAGCAGCACCGGCAGCAGGGCCAGCAACAGCTACAGCAGCAGCAGCAGGTTCGATACCGTATTGATCTTTCAATATAGCAGCAAGCTCGTTAACGTCTTTAACTGTAAGGTTTACTAATTGTTCGGCAATTGAATTTAAATCCGCCATTTCACTGAGTTTTGAAAAGGGTTATGGTAAAATATTTATGGTTATACTTACTGTATGTTCAAAATCACTCACCGCGACTTTGAAGGGTTTTAACAAGACCTGCAATTTTTTGTCCACCATTTGCCTGTAGGGCAGAGATAACATTTTTGGCAGGTGATTGTAACAATCCGATAACTTCGCCAATAAGCTCGTTTTTGGTTTTCAGCTTGGTAAGTGTTTCCAATTGGTTATCACCAATGAATACATCAGTACCGCCAATAATCGCAGCCTTAAGCTCTGGCTTGGTTTTCTTCTTGCGGAAATCAAGGATCAACTTGGCTGGTGCCTTCATATCATCTGATATAAAGATAGCAGTTGGGCCTTTCAGGATAGAATCAACGCTTGACAAGTCAGCAGTTTGTGCCTGAAGCGCTTTTGATATTAAGGTGTTCTTAGCTACCTTGAGCTGGATACCTTTGCTGAAACATAGACGACGAAGATCGCTCACTTGAGCAGCATTAAGTCCAGAGGCATCTGCTAGATAGTAGTTTTGCTCTGTACCGAATAATACCGTCAATTCGTCTATGATCTGTTGTTTTTCTTCACGTTTCATAACTCGATCAAACCGTTATTTGTTTTGCATCAATTTTGATGGCTGGGCTCATGGTGCTAGCCATGGTAATGCTCTTAAAATAGGTACCTTTTGCAGATACAGGCTTCATTTTGGCCAATGTGTTCAAGAACTCACGGGCATTTTCAGCAATCTGATCAGGAGTAAAGGATACGCGACCGATTGAACTATGAACGATACCGAACTTATCAACCTTGAATGCGATTTTACCTTTCTTTACTTCTTTTACTGCTTCGCCTACATCGTTAGTAACTGTGCCGCTCTTAGGGTTTGGCATCAAGTTACGTGGACCTAGGATACGACCCAGTCTAGCGATTTTTGGCATAACGCTTGGTGTGGCGATGATAACATCGACATCGGTCCAGCCGGCCAAAATCTTTTCAGAATATTCGTCCAGACCTACAAAGTCAGCACCAGCGGCAGTAGCTTCTTCTTCCTTTTCAGGAGTACAAAGTACCAACACCTTCTTGTCTTTGCCGGTTCCGGCAGGAAGTGACACCGTGCCGCGAACTGCCTGATCGGCTTTGCGGGGGTCCACTCCAAGGTTCACGTGCAAGTCTACAGATGCATTAAACTTCAAGCTTGTAATATCTTTTATCAAAGCCGAAGCTTCGGTAATAGAATAAAACTTGGTTTTATCCACCTTATCTTGCACTCCCTTGCGTTGTTTTGTGAGTTTCACTTTATGGAGTTTTTAGATAATAAGTATCAATTCTTGTCCCAAGGGGCAGTGCCCTTTACGGTCATACCCATGCTGCGGGCCGATCCTGCAACCATTTTCATGGCGCTCTCAATAGTAAAGCAGTTCATGTCGGGCAATTTAATCTCTGCAATTTTCCTTACGTCGTCCCAAGTTACACTACCCACTTTTACGCGGTTAGGCTCAGCACTACCAAGTTTCACCTTAGATGCTTCAACTAATAAGGTATATGCTGGCGGAGTTTTGATTACAAAGTCAAATGATTTGTCTTTGTAAACAGTGATAACCACCGGACATACCTGACCCATTTTCTCCTGGGTACGGGCGTTAAACTGTTTGCAGAAGTCCATAATGTTCAAACCCTTTGAACCCAGGGCCGGACCAATTGGAGGTGCAGGGTTTGCCTGTCCACCTTTTACTTGCAACTTAATATAGGTTTCTATTTCCTTAGCCATTGCTAATTAATTATGATAATTTCTCAACTTGCATAAAACTAAGCTCCACTGGCTGGCGACGACCAAAAATCTTCACCACTACCTTAAGCTTCTTCTTCTCTTCGTTCACTTCTTCAATGGTACCTTTAAAGTCATTAAAAGGACCATCGATAATGCGCACCATTTCGTCAACAATGAATGGTTCGTTGGCTGTTTCGCCAGCATCTTCCATTTCGTCAACAGTACCCAAAATTCGGTTTACCTCAGAGGCACGCAACGGGGTTGGATGCTCTTTGCCCAAAAAATGGATAACTCCGGTTACACCGGCAATGCTACTAATCATTTCAGCACTTAAGGCGCCTTCAACAGCTTCTACAAGTATATAGCCCGGCAAGAAGTTACGCTCTTTGATAACTTTTTTGCCGTTCTGTATCTTATATACCTTCTCTGTGGGTACCAAAACCTGTTTGATTGCTGAGTCCCATTTCGAGCGCTTTATGTCGTTCTCGATATAGTCCCTAAGCTTTCGCTCTTGGCCGCTGATAACCCTCAAAGCATACCATTTATTTTCTGCGGTCATGCTTATTCTTTTTTTGCTTTGCTGTACTTAGCTTATCAGTAAATCATAAATACCACTGAACACAGTCCTCGATGTGAGGTCCATTGCAAGCACAACCAACGTGATGATAGCAGTTGCAACCAATACTACCAAGGCACTTTCTTGAAGTTCCTTCCAGGTAGGCCAGGTTACTTTGTTCAACAGCTCGTTGTAAGCTTCCTGAATGTATAATGAAAGCTTGTTCATCGTTTTTTCTTTCTAGCACGGGAGGAGGGACTCGAACCCCCAGCCTGCGGTTTTGGAGACCGACACTCTACCAATTGAGCTACACCCGTTTGTTAATTAGTATCAAGTAGCAAGTATCAAGTATCGAAACGGTTCGTTCCGATACTTGATACTTTATTACTTGGTATTCAATATTTCAAAGTCAAGTGTTAACTATCAACTGGCAAGGTAGTAGGTCTTGCTACTTGATACTTGCGTACTTGATATTGACTGTTACTTCAAAATCTCGGTTACCTGACCAGCACCTACGGTACGACCACCTTCACGGATAGCGAAACGTAGACCTTTTTCCAAAGCTACTGGGTAAATCAAGTTAACGGTAAGGGTGATGTTATCACCAGGCATTACCATTTCTACACCTTCTGGCATAGTGATTTCACCGGTAACGTCAGTTGTACGTAGGTAAAACTGTGGACGGTACTTGTTAAAGAACGGCGTGTGACGGCCACCTTCTTCTTTGCTCAATACGTATACTTCGCATTTGAACTCAGTGTGTGGGGTGATGCTACCAGGGGCGCAAATAACCATACCACGTTTGATATCGGTTTTCTCGATACCACGCAATAGGATACCTACGTTTTCACCAGCTTCTCCAATGTCCAAAATCTTACGGAACATCTCAACACCAGTAACGGTTGATTTCATTTTCTCCTCTTGCAAACCAATAATTTCAATTGGATCGCCAGTGTGAATAACGCCACGCTCAATTTTACCAGTAGCAACAGTACCACGACCAGTAATTGAGAATACGTCCTCTACAGGCATCAAGAAAGGCTTATCGATAGCACGAACAGGCATCGGTATGTCGTTGTCAACAGCTTCCATCAATTTCTCGATAGCAGCTACACCTTCTGGATCACCGTTCAAACCTTTCAAAGCAGAACCTTGGATAACGCTGATGTTGTCGCCGTCGAACTCATAGAAGCTCAACAATTCACGAACTTCCATCTCAACTAGTTCCAACAACTCTGGGTCGTCAACCAAGTCAACTTTGTTCATGAACACAACGATTTGAGGTACACCTACCTGACGAGCCAAAAGGATGTGCTCGCGGGTTTGTGGCATCGGGCCGTCGGTTGCAGCTACAACAAGGATAGCGCCGTCCATCTGTGCAGCACCAGTTACCATGTTTTTAATATAATCCGCGTGACCTGGGCAATCAACGTGTGCATAGTGACGAGCAAGGGTTTCATACTCAACGTGTGCAGTGTTGATGGTGATACCACGCTCTTTCTCTTCTGGAGCAGCGTCAATTGAATCGTACGAACGCAATGCGCTCAAACCTTTATTACCCAAAACGGTGGTAATAGCAGCGGTCAATGTGGTTTTACCGTGATCGACGTGGCCAATAGTACCTACGTTTACGTGCGGTTTGTTTTTAATGAACTTCTCTTTTGCCATGACTGAAAAACTTTT
>CAIOSU010000119.1 GCA_903861055.1 uncultured bacterium | reverse complement strand
TGGATTTGCACCTCCTGTAGCGAGCAGGGCATTTGTGTATAGCAACATTGCCGCTTACGAAGCCCTTTTGCCAGCCGATACTACACGAGTATCGTTAGGTGGCCAGCTAAACGAGCTGGGCACACTGCCAAAACCCGACCCTAATGTAAAAATTGATGCTACTGTTTCAATGGTAATAGCATTTAGAGATGCTGCTAACAGTATTGTTTATCGCGACCACATTATGGTTGCCGCTGCTGATACGTTGATAGCAGAGCTAAGTGCTACACTGGATAAAGCGGTGGTTGATAGCTCAATAAGCTGGGGCACTAAAGTTGGGGCATTTATCATTGCTTGGGCCAAAAAGGACCACTTTAAGGAAACCCGAAACATGCCTCGATACGAAGTGAAATATGACGACCCTAGTGCTTGGATACCTACCCCGCCAAAGTTCATTGCCGCGCTAGAGCCCCATTGGAACAAAGTAAGACCCTTTAGCATGAGCAGTGCATCGGAGTTTTCGCCTGGCCTGAAGGTACCCTTTAGTGCCGAAAAAGGTTCTGATTTTTATAATCTTGCTATGGAAGTATACGAAACGGTAAACAACACCCAACCAGACCATTTGCCTATTGCTTTGTTTTGGGATTGCAACCCACTAGTATCAGAAAACTCTGGCCACTATATGGCCTTGCGCAGACAATTTTCCCCAGGAGCACACTGGATAAATATCACCCGCAAAGCCTGCGATTTAAGTAAAGCCGATTTGCGCAAAAGTATGGAAGCATACGTACTGGTATCAATAGCTATAGCCGATGGCTTTATAAGCGCTTGGGACGAGAAATACACCACCAATCTCATCCGCCCCGAAACATACATCAACAGATACATTGACTCAACTTGGAGGCCACTGATAGAGACCCCAATGTTCCCTGAGAATACTAGTGCGCATAGTGTAATTTCTATGTCGGCTGCTACTATACTTACCATGGAATTTGGAGAACCATTTCCTTACGTCGACTCAACCAATGTGCCATACAATCGTCCTCCACGCAGTTTCAACTCGTTTAAAGATGCTGCATCTGAGGCAGGACGAAGCCGCCTGTATGCGGGCATTCATTATCGCCCAGCTTTTGAAATGGGCCTTGAGCAGGGTGGCAAAGTAGCCCAAAACCTCCTGTTAAAGATAAAAATCAGGAAAGAAGAGTTAGTTCAATAATACCGGCTCAAACCTAAATACTTGGGCAGCATCGTTATTGTTGGGCACAATGTAATAGGTCTCGTCGCTAATGTTGGCCCGCACTATACCTCTGCCTTTTTTTATGGCTTCAAATCCGCTTTGGATATGTTGCATATAGGTAAAATTACCCTTCCCGTCGTTTAGCAACAACAGGCCGCTTGAGGCATCGGCATTGCCATACAAGTAATGATCGGTATTGGAGTTGCCTGCCACTAAAACATCCATAAGCCCATCATTATTGGCATCAAGCAATTGTATTCCATATATGGGCCCTAGTTGCGCTATGTTTTCAAATGGTTTAAAGTGAAACTTTCCGGCACCCAGGTTTTCAAAATAGCCACTTCCTAGCTGCGATAAAACAAGTTTTTGGGCACCTGCCAGCAACTCTGCACTAAACATGCTATCGAAAGGGGTATTAGCAAACTTGGTATTGGTTAAAAACTTGTTGTTGTACTCAGGCATTTGCTCACAAAAAATATCCCTGCTCAAAAACGGAGCTCGCACACCGTTAATGTCGCAAGTTAGCACTGGGTCGAGTGAGCCATTTTTATCGAAATCGTTTACGTAAAGAATAGTGGGCGCCTCTTTGCTACAATCGAAAATAACGTTAAGGCCATGGTTGCCTGCTATTAAATCCATATCGCCATCATTATCAAAATCATGAGCAGCTAGGCTATGCCACCATCCATTTTCACCTTCCAAACCATTGTCGGCTACTTTAATTGGCGATAGTTTGCCCCTTTTATTGGTAAAGATGCTAATCGGCATATACTCGCCACCCAAAACCAAATCAAACACCTTATCGCCATCCATATCGGCCCAAATGGCCGAGGTTATCAAACCAGGGTTTACCAGATCGGGTGCCAGGGCCTTGGTGGCATCGGTAAATCTGCCCTTTTCATTTACCAACAAATAGCTACGAGGGGATATACCATATGACCGAGGTACTATTAACCCTCCCACAAAAAGGTCCATATCGCCGTCATTGTCAATATCATTTGCAGCAATGGCCTTTGTGCTGGTATACATTTGCGGCAATGCGTCTTGGTCGTATTTAAAACCTCCATTACCATTATTAACAAACAACCTGTCTTGCTGGCAAGCATCATTGGCATTAAACTCATTACTACCTGAGGCTAAATACAAGTCCAACAAGCTATCGCCATTGGCATCAAAAAAAACGGCATTTATCACTTCATAGCTAAGGTCGTTGTTCCATGGCTGGCTCTTGGCCAAAACATAGCCATTAGGGCCAGAAAGCCAAAGAGCCGATTTGTTGCCTTTGCTTCCCGAAATAAAGATGTCGTCATCGCCATCATTGTTTATATCACTTGCGGCCAATGCAGGACCTTCCGCTGAATACATTCTGGGTATCAACCTATCTACATCAAAATCGGTAAACTTATTTTCCTTGTGAGATAAATTGATAAAAGTACTAGATACATTGGCAAAAGGAAGATCAACAGCCTTTTTAACAGGACGGGTATATGGCAAGCTATTTTCTTGGCTAACCGTTATAGTACTATTTATTTTCACTGATTTAACTGCAGAATAGCTCTTGTGACCCGGCCAAAGCACTACAATACTGTCAACTGCTGCAATGGCGCTCAGCCCGAAATGCAAAACAGACTCCGAAGATGATTGGTAGCCGCGCGTTGATTGCAATTCGAGATACTGGGTTTTGCCACCAGCATACAAAGTGGCACTTGCGCCTATGGCAAATGCGTTTTTGCCCTCACCCTCCAATTTTAACCGTACAAAATTATTTTTACTATCCTCATTGCTGCGGTTACGATATACACTTGCAATGGTATCGGTATTGCTAATAACTACATCCAAATCTCCATCGTTATCCAAATCTCCCATGGCCATACCTTGGCTGCACAAAGGTTGTGTAAATCCCCATTTGCCCGATACATTCTCGAATGTTAAGTCTTGATTGTTCCTAAAAGCGAAATTTGGCATCCACTCAATTGGCATTCCTTCTACAACCCCTAGCTTATGGGTCATATAAGGCGATATACCGGCCATATCAAATTCTCCAAATTTCTTCTGGGTATAGTCTAAGTCGTGCACCTCCCTTCTTATGCCATTGGTTACCAGCAAATCTTTCCAGCCATCATTGTCTATATCGGCACCAATAACCGCCCAGCTCCAATCAGTGGCTTCAATGCCACTAAGCATAGCCGCTTCTGCAAAACGTTTACCCCCATCGTTGTAAAACAACATATTCCGACTAAATTGAGGATGCCTGCCCACACTACTAAGCATCCTAAAAGTTTCCATAGTAAACTGGTTGTAGGTACTTTTTTGCCTACGGTTGTCATTGGGCATCATATCTACTGAAACTAAATCAGGCCAACCATCATTATTGAAATCGGCTGCATCTGAGCCCATTGAAAACAGGCTGTTATGGGCAAGCAATTGATTGTTCAAATTGGTAAACGTACCATCTTGGTTGTTTACGTATAGCCTTTCTGATCCCCAAAAGTCGTTGCAAACAAACAAATCTGGCCAGCCATCTTTGTTGTAGTCCAACACTGTGGCGCTTAGCGTAAAACTAGGAGTGGTAAGTATGCCCGATACATCTGACACTTCTTTGAATGTACCATCAGCTTGCTGCTGATATAGGTTATTATCGCCATACCTTGGCATAACACTATCTTTAGAGTAAAAAAGAGCACTAGTTAGATGAAAATCTGTAGTATGGTTTACTACAAAAATATCTAAGTCGCCATCTAAGTCATAGTCGAAAAAGTTAGCGCTGATAGACGACAGCGTATCAGCCAAACCAAGCTCTTTTGAACGCTCAGAATAAGTTAAATCCCTATTATTAATATACACCAAATTCCTCCTTAAATCTCCGTCCTTGGGCAACCCGGCGCGGCAAATATAAAGGTCGAGCCAACCATCGCCGTTCAAATCGGCAAATGCCACTCCTGTTTTCCATCCATCAGCAGTGTTAATACCCGATTTTTGGGTAATATCTTCAAACTCAAAATTGCCTTTGTTAAGATAAAGTGCCCCTGGACCTTGGTTGGCAGATAGATATATATCCTGCAACCCATCGTTATTCACATCGCCTATAGCTACTCCACCTCCGTTATAAAAATAGGTGTAATCCAAATAGTTCCACCCCTCATACTCATGTAGCATGTTTCGATGGGTAATGCCAGAGCTCAAGGGCGCAACGGTTTCGAGCAAAGGCAAACTACTTGGCTCGGTTGTGCTGATGGTTTGCTTAAGCTGGCAAGCATGAAGCAAGCTTATGCAAATCAATACTATGAGTATAATATAATTTTTCATGTAAAGTGGGTTTGGTCATCCCTATACTAACCAAGTTAAATAAAAAATACAACAGCGAGCCTAACACCCCAAACCTATAATTACAACTATCAAATCGTCCTTTACTATAGGAGGAAGATGGTAAGGCAAAATCTACACTAGGTAATTCAAATACACCACACCAATGCTTGAACCTTGCTTTGTTGCCCTGATTAAAATCGTTTTACGGTCAGTATCATTTATCGGTACCGAAACCCACAATTTGGTGGCAGTATTAAGCGTCTCACTATTTATTGCTGCGTTTATGCTTTTCAAGGTAAATGCTGCACCAACCCAGTGGTGTTCGTGAGCAACTATCCATTGTAACAAGTTTTGTGGTTTTTCGGTTACCTCAAACTCCAGCACCGGCAACTTTGTAGTGCCCAGCAGGCTGCTGATGGTAACATTTAAATAAGTCTCAATCGGAACTATCGATTCGGTAACAATACTTTTTAGGCTAGGCATGTTTTGAAAAACCACATCGTTGTAAAACGTTGCTATGCCCTGCTCAAAGCACCATTTTTTCAAGAACATCATGATGTCTTCGGCATAATTATGCCCTCTATACTCAGGTAAAATACTGTACATAATGCCTTCAAAACCTTCGTCGCTTACCTTACCTAGCACAAACCCGATAGGTTTACCATCCAACTTCACTATCCAATTAGGCATAGTAGGGTCTAAGCTATAATTAAACTCGCAGGCATAAGCCGCCGAGCCTTCCATTTCTTGCTCATAGCTTACCCAATGCCTAAAGTTTGGGTTGTAGTAGTTTATAGCAGTACGTGCCCCCCACGAATCTTTTACCAGCTGTTTCATGGCTAATTCTTGGCTACCATCAAATAGCTCAAAGTTTATCCTCAAATCCCTAAGCAATTTACTATGTGCTTCGCTTATAGCCACACTGTTCCGCACCAATATGCTGTGTATACAATAGTGCATACCCAGTGCATCGAGCTTTACAAACACCTGCTCATCGTTTGAGGGCAACTTCAATCGCAAAAAATCATACTCCCCTGCCAAAGCAGCTTGCTGCAACTGGCTAGGCTGCCAACTTTGGTTCAATACCCCACGTGCAATGCGCACACCCAATACTCCACTCTCTTTTGCCGAAAAAGTTATCATCTGCTTTCCTTTATCCTTCGGTTATGGTGCTTTTTAAGTTTTCAAGCTTTCTCAACTTGGCAAATACAGCTTGCTTAGCTAAAAATACTAAAACGGCAAGTGCCAGTATCCAATTTCCATTGCTCAGGTTAAAGTTCTCACCTTGAAATTGGTAGCCGTAATAAGCCAATGCACCCATTAACAACAATACTTGCAACACCACTGTCGTGCGCAACGCAAAGTACCACAGAAATGGCGAAAAGTGCCTAATCAAACGCAACAATGTATGGTTTGATGTGCCTTGTTTGCGAGGCTCGTGCTTGGTTGGGGTATGAATGGCCCTACCGGGGTTTAATTGCCAAATAAAGAACAAATGGCTCCATTGGCCACCGTTAGCGCTTAACAAATCCCTTTTGAATAAACGAAAAGTGGTAAAAAAATTCAATTTTCGATACTGCCTTAAAAACACCCTATGGAACATAAACTTACCCACTACTACCAACCAAGGATGTTGCTTGTTGGGGTGGTGTCGCTGCTCTGGGTCGCCAAAAACAATATCTATGTTGTTGGCCTCAATTGCCGCAATCAGTTTAGGTATTTCCTCAGGTGGATGTTGCAAATCGTCGTCGAGTGTTATTATTAAAGCCCCTTTAGCCAGTGTTGCCCCCAAAAAAGTAGCAGGGGTTTGCCCGATATTGGCACTCAGTTGGGCAATACACACTTGCGGATATTGGGCCTTAATACTTTTCAGCACCTCCCAAGTACCGTCAGTGCTATGGTCATCGGCAAGTATAATTTCGTAAGGAAGGCCAATAGCATCCATGGTGCGCATCACCCGCAATACGGAAGCCTGTATGTAATCCTTTGCTCGGAATACTGGTATTACCACCGAATATTTAATAGCGTCTTCCATCCAGATAACCGTTGCAGAGCAGAACTGTGCCACCAAAGTTGCAGCACCGTAAAACACATAGCAAAAGTAAGCCAATTTTAATGTAGCGGCATTAGCCAATGGTCTTGTTTGTGAAATGTATTACTTTTAAGCAAATAGCAAATCTTGTTTTAGCATATGTTGGTCAATTACTTTTTGTTTCTGTCTGCCATTTTAGTTTTCGTTTCTTGCGGCCATGCCCCACAACAAAACCCCGCTGCATCGTTCGACATGAAAACCTATCTTAAAAACCAATACGACAGGGAGGATCCAGATTTTAACTATACCCGAAACGACCTTTATGTTGCACAACTAGAAAAAGAGATAACAGCAGGAAACAGCCAGCTAAAACTAGAGCTGGCCATACAGCTAATGTCTGCTGGAAGGGAGCAGGATGCAGTTTTTAAATTTTACAAGTTTGCAAAAGAAAACATTAACACCGGGGCCGACCCAACAAACCCTGATGCCCGTAATATGCTCAACTGGATAGCCCTTGCGCACTTTAGGCTCGGCGAAGTAAACAATTGCAGAGAGCACCATAATGCCAGCTCTTGTATCTTGCCCTTAAACAATGATGCACAGCATCTAAACACTGATGGCTCCACCGTGGCCATAATGTTATACGCCAAAATATTAAAAAACAACCCAAACGACCCAGTAGCGCGATGGATGGTAAACTTGGCGGCGATGACCCTTGGGCGCTACCCAAATGATGTACCAGCAGCATGGTTGATTGATTTCGAAAAATTCAGGGATACGGTTGCCACATTCCCTATTTTTAAAGATGTTGCCCAAGGTTTAGGCATTGATAAGCCCAGTCATTATGGAGGTGCCATAATTGAGGACTTCAATAACGATGGGCTTCTTGATTTGTTTGATACCGATAGTCCCTTGAACGAAGACGTAAGACTGTACATTAGGCAACGGAACGGAACCTTTAAAAATACCACAGAAACGGCAGGCTTGAAGGGAATAACAGGCGGAGCAAATGCCATACAAACCGATTTTAATAATGATGGTTGGGCCGATGTTTTTATAGTGCGCGGCGGCTGGCTAACCACTGGCGGGAACCAACCAACATCGCTGTTGCGCAACAATGGCGATGGTACGTTTACCGATATTACCATTAAAGCCGGACTATTAAGTTTTAGCCCAAGCCACTCGGCAGTATGGTCCGATTTAGATAATGATGGCTGGCTAGATTTGATAGTTGGGCACGAAACCGGTTCGTTAGACCAATTTGATTTACCCAACTGGGATGGCAAAATACCCAAGCATCCAACAAAAGTGTACCGAAATAATGGCAACGAAACCTTTACTGATGTAACAAAAAGTTCGGGCCTTGATGTCGTGGAATGGGTAAAAGGAGTAATTGCCTTAGATTCTGATAAAGATGGCAAGCAAGATATTTTCCTCTCAATATTCAATGGTAACAATCGCTTATTTTTAAATACCAGCACCGCAGGCAAAATTCTTTTCAAAGATGTATCGGCCACTGCAGGTATTCAAGAGCCTAAATTCAGCTTCCCAACGGTTTCGGCTGATTTTAATAACGATGGATGGCCAGATATTTTTGTTGCAGGATATCACTTAAATCAAACTGAAATACCGAAAGAGTATTTTAACGAAATAGACCCTATTTATCCATCATATACTTACATCAACCAAAAAGACGGCACCTTTAAAGCTGAGCCGAGCTTTATGCTGCCCCAAAGTATAATGGCTATGAGTTTGAATGCAGGAGACTTAGACAACGATGGATTTGTTGATGTATATCTTGGTACTGGTGCCGGTATGCTTACCTCGTTGTTTCCAAATATTATGCTCAAAAACATAGAAGGTAAGCGATGGGCCGATGTAACCACTACTTCGCGCACAGGTCATTTGCAAAAGTGCCACGGCATTGCAATGGCCGATGTAGATAGAGATGGCGACTTAGATATGTATGTTGAGCTAGGCGGCCTTTTTTTAGGTGACTTCTTTTGGAACGCGCTGTTTGAGAACAACTTAGCCGACAAAGCCAGTTGGATAAGCTTTAAACTAACGGGAGAGCTAAGCAACCGCCCAGCAATAGGTGCCACCATAAACATTACCTATACCGAGCAAGGCATGGCGAAAACCATAACCCGAACCGTGAGCTCGGGCGGAAGCTATGGCGCATCGCCTTTTGAGCAGCACATTGGTTTGGGGAAAGCCGAAAAAATAATAAGCGTGAATATAACTTGGCCATCAGGTAAGCACACTGAAAGTAGTAAAGTAGTGCTAAACAAATACTATGTCTGGAAGGAAAGCAATACTGAGCCATCGGAGCGCAGCGCTCCAAAAATTCCACTGTCAAATTCTCAACCCAACAACCAGGAACATCATCACCACCATTAAATATACTTTACCTACTGAAAGACGTAGAAGGAGAAGGCCAAATGATCCGCATACTCTGGCAACATAACACCACCTGCTGGATGATGTAAGATTGATTCGAGATAGGTTGGTTTGGTTTTGAAAGGAATAGCATAAACGGTTTCTATATAGCGCTCCATCAAATCCATCCGCGCGCTGTCCGATACAAATACTACTTGCTCCTTATGGGCTACCAGATAATTGGCAATATCGGCAACGCCATACCCGCCACAATACGCTGTCATAGCTTGTTTAAACTGCGGGTACATATACATTTCGCCAT
>CAIOSU010000118.1 GCA_903861055.1 uncultured bacterium | reverse complement strand
TACACCCACCTCACCCCTATAATCGGCATCAATAGTACCTGGGCTGTTAAGCACCGTAATACCCGACTTGTACGCCAAGCCACTGCGCGGGCGCACTTGCGCCTCGTAGCCACTTGGTAGTTCCATAAACAATCCGGTAGGGATAAGCCTGCGTTCCAGCGGTTGCAGCACCACGGACGCTTCTAAGTTGGCCCTCAAGTCAACACCTGCCGCATCGGCCGTAGCGTATGCTGGCGCTGGGTTGTTAGAGCGATTGATGATTTTTACAGTTGCCATAAGAGGCAAAGATATGGAATTTAGTTTCGGGTTGCGTACTTTCTCGCCTCAGGCGAGACTCAGTATGACATGCTTTTGCGAGTTAATTTTTTGAACTAATGACAACATACATTGCCAAGAAATTGGTTTTTTGTGGTTATATCAAAACCTGAAGACCGTTTTGATACTCGGGGAGTTTATTCAGGCTGTTTACCCCTTTGCTGTTTTACCAAATCGGGCAAGTAGCGCATGGCGGCAACTTCTTTCCACTTTTGGCGGGCTTCTTCGGCTGGGGCACCGTAGTAGGTTTTGCCACCTTCCAATGATTTAGATACGCCACTAGTGGCCAATATCACGGCTTTTTTGCCGATGGTAAGTTCTTTATTAATGCCCACTTGGCCCCAAATAATCACTTCGTCTTCAACTATGGTTTTACCAGCAATGGCCACTTGTGCGGCAATCAATACATGTTTGCCAATTTCAACGCCATGTGCTATGTGCACCATATTATCAAGCTTAGTGCCATAGCCAATAACGGTATCGCCAGTTGCACCACGGTCAATAGTACAACCACAGCCAATCTCTACATTGTCGGCAATAATCACTCTGCCAGCAGTATGCATTTTCTCGTAATGAAAGTTATCGCCATTACGAGTCTTGAAAAAGAAGGCATCGCCGCCGATAACCGAATTGGGATGTATAATCACATTATCGCCGATGGTGCAATGGTCGCAAATAGTAACATTAGCCCCTATCAAGCAATTTTTACCGATAGTTGTTCGATTGCCTACAACCACACCAGGTTGTAACTGTGTACCCTCGCCAATAATGGCACTGGGGCTAATATTTTGATGCAAATGCTCAAATGGGCGGAAACGATGCAACAGTTTATTGAAATCGGTAAAGGGATTTGGAGAAATTATCAATCCCTTATTTGACGGAAGCCTCACATCTGCCTTATCAATTAGAATAACCGACGCTACCGAATCGAGACTGCGGTCATAATACTTATGGAAATCGACAAAGGTAAGGTCGCCCCGCTGCACCTTATGAATAACATTAATGCCCAAAATGGGAATATTAGGGTCTCCTACAAAATCACGGCCTAAAAACGAGGCAAAATCCTGTAGGGTAAATGGTTCAGGTAATGTCATGCACGCGGGATAAAAATCTGGTTGCGAAAGTACATAAAATAATTGTAGGTATATGGTTCGGTTGGTAGATTGAACGATTGTTTGACGGCTATCTGCGCCAATCAGTTGCACGGATTATAAATATATCGGCAATTGGGGTCTCTGGGTTGCTTTGCTTTGATATTGGTTAATTAGTTGACTCGTTAATAAGTTTATTCTTATTACAATACAGAATTCTTAAAATAATTAACTTTATAAGCCTTCAACCTATTAACAAATTAACCGGTCAACTAAATATTTAACCCTCCATAAAATTCGTTACTTTTGCGGCCAAGCACAAGCGCTACGCACACTATGAAAACAACCGCCCTTACCGACTTGCACATTGGCCTTGGTGCCAAAATGGTAGAATTTGCCGGCTACAACATGCCTGTATTATACGCTGGCATAAACCAAGAGCATGCTGCCGTGCGAAACAGTGTGGGTGTGTTTGACGTGTCGCACATGGGCGAGTTTATTTTAGAAGGACCTAGTGCCCTTACCTTAATACAGCAAGTAACCACCAACGATGCAAGTAAACTTACCCCTGGCAAGGCGCAATACAGCTGCCTACCCAATAAACAAGGCGGCATAGTGGACGATTTATTGGTTTATAAAATTAACGATGAAAAGTACTTGTTGGTGGTAAATGCCAGCAACATGGAAAAAGACTGGAACTGGATAAGCCAACACAACACGTTTGGTGTAACCATGACCAACATAAGCGACGATACCAGCCTATTGGCCGTGCAAGGCCCTCATGCGTTAGCTACCTTACAAAAGCTAACTGCCGTTGATTTAGCCTCAATACCTTACTACAGCTTTACCATTGATGCATTAGCTGGAGTTGAAAACGTAATCATAAGCAATACGGGCTACACTGGCTCAGGAGGTTTTGAGTTGTATGTGCCCAATGCTGATGTTAAGCACGTATGGGATGCCGTATTTGCAGCTGGTGCCGAATTCAACATTCAGCCTATTGGCCTAGGCGCCCGCGATACATTGCGCTTGGAAAAAGGCTTTTGCTTATACGGCAATGATATTGACGATACCACCAACCCTCTTGAGGCTGGCCTTGGCTGGATAACCAAATTAGATAAAGGGGAATTTAACGACAAAGAAGCTATAGCCAACCTGAAAGCAGAAGGCGTAAAACGCAAACTAGTTGGCTTTGAGATGATTGAGAAAGGCATACCGCGCCACGACTACCCAGTAGTAAACCAAGCCGGCGATGTAATTGGTAAGGTTACTTCTGGCACACAATCCCCATCGTTGGGCAAGGCTATTGGTATGGCTTATGTGCCTACCGAACTATCAAAACCAGGCAGTGAAATCATTGTCGACATACGCGGCCGCCAATTGAAAGCTCAAGTGGTGAAATTGCCGTTTGTATAGGTTGTTGTAAATATGGTATTTACATGGGGCGCTGCCCTATGCTATAAGTATATATCCCCGTTGGGGAATATTTGCAATCGAATTCCATCCATGGACTATAGACCATGGACCATCGACTACTTCTGCTTCTCCATCTGCTTTTGCATCTTTTTAGGATACACGCCCGATTTGGTTTTTGATGTACTACCACCTTTGGTACCACCGTCGCCGCCAGTGTCGTAAGTAGGGCAAGTGCTTTTTTGGCAAGAGCCTAGCGTAAGAAAAGCTGCCAGAAATAGAAAAAGAATTTTACGTTTCATAGTCATAAAGATAAAGGTTTCTGTTCCTGCTTTCCAAATTAACGGTGGCGACTGGCATATAGTGCCTTATCGATAATTTGATTATAATTGACCTTATTAATTTTGAATATGGCAATTATTAGACCCACACACGATGCAGGCCTAGGTGAAAAGTACCTAGACGAGAGTAAGAGGTTGATAAATAAAGATGGCAGCTTTAATCTAAAACGCACTGGTGGACTATGGCAGGCGCGCAATATGTATCAGTGGCTTATCGGTTTATCATGGCCAGCATTTTTGGGCTTAGTGCTGCTGCTTTACTTAGTTACTAATTGCTTGTTCGCTTGCGCCTATTTAGCGGTAGGCATTGAACAGCTTAGTGGCATTAACCCCGAAGCGGGCCACTTCTGGTCGGCATTTTATTTTAGCAGCCAAACTATTACCACTGTTGGCTATGGCGCTATAGCGCCCATTGGTGCTGGCGCCAATATGCTTGCTGCCTTTGAGGCCTTTGCTGGCCTTACTGGTTTTGCCTTGGTTACTGGCTTGCTATACGGGAGGTTTAGTAAACCTAATGCTAAGTTTCTGTTTAGTAACAATGCGCTAATCGCTCCTTACCAAGGAGGCAAAAGCCTCCAGTTTAGGCTAGTAAATGTGCGAAGCAACATTATGATGGAAGTAGAGGCGCACGTGCTGCTCATGGTACTAGATAAAGAAAATGGGCACCGCCGATACTACAACCTAAAGTTAGAAACCAAATTTATACAGTTTTTTCCACTCAACTGGACCCTAGTGCATCTCATATCCGAAGATAGCCCTTTATACAACTGCACCAAGCAATCTCTTAAAGACCTTGATGCAGAATTGCTAGTGCGCATTAAAGGTTACGACGATTCCTTTGGCCAAACGGTGCAAGTGCGCTATAGCTATAAGTACAACGAGATAGTACACGGAGCGAGGTTTTTGCGCGTATACGAATCTGATGCCGATGGCAATACCCACCTATCGCTAAACAAAATACACGACTATGAAATGGTTGAATAGGTTTGTGGAAGCCCCGCAATAATTAGTTACCTTTGCTGCCATTGTATAAAAAACGGCCTTTGACCGTACAAAAATTGATTATGGAAATCCAAAATAACACCGTTGTAAGTATTACTTACGACCTAAAAATCGGCAGCGCAGAAGGTGCTTTGGTCGAGAAAGTTGACTCCTCTGCTCCTTTTGTTTTCTTGTTTGGCGCTGGTGGTTTATTGCCAGAGTTTGAAGAAAACCTTCATGGCCTAACCGCAGGCAAATCGTTTGAATTTACTATTGAAAGCGACAATGCCTATGGCCCGGTACAAGAGGAAGCCATTATTGAGCTGCCGCTTAGTATTTTTGAAGTGGACGGCTTAGTACCCGATGATTTGTTAGTGGTTGGCCGTTACCTTACCATGCAAGACCACCAAGGCAACCCATTGCGTGGCAAAATTGAAAAAGTTGGTGCCGAAAACGTAACCATGGATTTTAACCACCCACTTGCCGGTGCCGATTTGCACTTTAAAGGTGGCGTTGAAAGCATCCGCGAAGCTACTGAAGAAGAACTTGCACACGGACACGTACACGGTGAAGGTGGTCACCACCACTAAGTTTAAGTAGACTAGTTTATTAGTAAATAGTAACTAGCCCTTTATAAAACAAGAAAGCCGAACCAGTGATGGTTCGGCTTTCTTGTTTTTATCGGCACTTGCATATACTACTTATCATTTTTAGTATAAATTTTTACCGAGCGGGTACTAACTATACCGCCAGTAAGCGCACTTATTACACCATCCCAAAAGTTAAAACTGGTTTTAACTTGATAATGCGGAGCAGTTGGTGTAGCTGGTTGGCCTTGGCCCACAGCAATACCACCCCAAAACAGATATACTTGCTTTGTTTTACTGTATTGTACTTTATCCCCGCTTTTACCAACTGGGCCATCTCCAATAGTAGTGCGATTAACATAGCATGATTGGAAACTGAACATTAGTGCTAACAAAAGCACAATGGTTGCAAAGTAATTTTTCATAGTTAGTATTTGGGTTTAGAAAAAAAGCCTCTTGAAGCACAAATAGCCTTCAAAAAGAGGTGAAGAAAAGTTAAAAAAGGAAACGCTTAATCCTTAAAGCTCCAATCGAATTTATCCAAATCTTGCAGGCAGTTTTTAAGCAAATTGATACTGGCACGAATGTCTTCTTTGTGCGCCATTTCAATTACTTGGTGAATGTGGCGGGTCGGTATCGAAACCGCACCGGCTATTACCCCTTGTTTGCTCATGTGTTGCATTCCAGCAGTATCGGTTCCGCCTCCGGTAAGCACTTCGGGCTGCCATTTTATTTTGTGGTTGCCTGCTACTTCTTTCATAAAGCGCACCATACGATAGTCGGCAATTGATGAAGTATCCATCAATTTAATAGCTACCCCTTTGCCCAGCTCGGTAATTTTCTCTTCGGGGCGAGCACCCGGCACGTCGTAAGCAATAGTAGTATCCAAGCCAAAGCCGAAATCGGGGCTTATGTGGTGAGAAGCCACTAAAGCACCTCGCAGGCCTACTTCCTCTTGTACTGTAAAAACGCCATATACATCGTAAGGGGTTTCGGCAAGTTCTTTCAATGTCTCAATAAGGATATATACCGACACGCGGTTGTCAATACTTTTGCAGTTTACGCAATCGCCCATTTCAATCAACTCGCGATCGCGGGTAATGGGGTCGCCAATAGTAATGTATTTCTCTACTTCCGCTTTTGGCATACCCAAATCGATAAAATAGTCAGTCGTTTTTGGCATTTTAGTGCGCTCCTCAGGACTCATAACGTGGATGGGCTTAGAACCCATAACGCCGATAACCGGTTTTTTGCCATGAATAATCACGCGCTGTGCAGTAAGCGTTTTCGGGTCGAAACCACCCAAAGTATTAAAACGCACAAAACCTTCATCGTCGATATAGCTAACCATAAAGCCAATTTCGTCCATGTGCGCAGCAACCATTACTTTTTTATTGCTTCGGCCTTTTTTAAAGGCAATAACATTGCCCATATTATCAACCGATACCTCCACTGGTAGGTTTGCCAGCTCGCGCAGTACAACCTTGCGTATGGGTTGTTCAAAACCCGGCGCTCCGGGCACTTCACATATTTCTTTCAATAAGGCAACATCCACAGACATAATACAGTGTATTTCAGGTTATAAATAAGTACAGGGCATCATCTTTCTAAGTTACAAAGCTAACCTTAAAGCCGCTATTTAGGAAACATTACCTTAACCCTAAACTATCTTTGTCATAATTATTATTCAACAATTCGGTTCATTTCAGATGCCATTTCCGTATAATTTGTCGGTTTTTTGGTATTTTCAAACAATCTTGGCTGCAATTAATTTTTTTGCCAGCATAGTATTGATATTTTTGGATTGGAAATTGGAGCGAAATCATCTTATGGTGCATCCATTGATGAACATTGGGAAATTAATTTTTGCCAACAAATACTTAGTGGCATCCATTAGTAAAACATGGATCGTACTGAGTATATTGGCTATGGTGCTTACCCATACAAGCTGCCAAGAAGACCGCAACCCCTACGACGTTATTGCTAAAGCGTTTTCGAACGGCACGCCTGCTTTTATTTACACCTATGTAGGCAAAGGCGACAATAAGAACAAGATAGCGGAAACTGAATTCTATCCCAACGGGCAAATGAAGCGCGAAAGCCATTACCTAAACGACACCTTGCATGGGTCCGAACTACAGTGGTACGACAACGGACAGCTGCAGTTTAGCGAATTTTACTATCATGGCTTAAAGGACAGCACCTCGACCTTTTGGTTTGAAGACGGAGCCAAGGGCTCGGAATCGTACTACATAAAAGGTGCTTTGCAGGGCAAATCGGTTACTTGGTTCGAGACTGGGGAGGTATCAACGGAGGCGTTCCATGACAAAGGCAAATACGAAGGTGCTTTTAAGCGCTGGTATGGCAATGGGCAACTCATGCAAGAAGGTAGCCACCAAAACGACAAGAAAGAGGGCAACTGGGTATTTTTTAACCGAAACGGGGTGAAAGAATCGGAGGGAACGTATGAAAGGGGCGAAAAAGAAGGTTTCTGGACTTATTGGTACAGCAACGGGCAAAAACGTGCCGAGGGTAAATATAAAGAAGGCCAAAGAGAGGGCAAATGGCCGTTTTGGTATAGCAGCGGCAAACTAGTATCGGAGGTTTACTTTAAAAATGGTGTAAAAGAGGGGCTATGGATTGAATGGTTTGAAGATGGAACGAAGAGCTTGGAAGGCAATTATATTGATGGTAAAGAGCAAGGTGTAATTACACAATGGTACCGCAATGGCCAAAAAATGTGGACCCGCAATTACATCAACGGCAAAGCAAACGGCACCTCCTATACTTGGTACGAAAATGGACAAAAGGGCACCGAAGGTAACTTTATATTGGGCAAAGAAAACGGCAAATTTACTGGTTGGTATGACAATGGCGTAAAAGAGTTTGAGCGTTTCTTTACCAACGGCCTAGAGGACGGCAAATCGACGAAGTGGGATAGGAAGGGCAAAATAACCAGCGAGCAATACTATCGCAACGGCAAGCTGGAACCTTAATTTATAAGTCCATGGTCTATAGTAGATGGACCATGGCATATATTTATTAGTGCAATTACCAAAATAACAGTAACTCGCAAACAGTAACTTCATTTATGGCACCAATACTTTAACTGAGGCAGGTATTACCTGAAACTCAAACGGTGCTTCGCCCAACACTTCACCCTCCACTTCAAGCCAAACGGGTACTGGTGAGCTTACTTTTACGTTTTTGCCTGTATACTGCTCCACATTATCAAGCTTAATGAAAGTGCCATCGCCAAGGGCAGCTACGTTGCGTATTACGGTCCAGCGGCTCACGTTTTTAATGTGTGTAACGGTAAACAAGCCATCGTCGGGCTTGGCACCTGGCACTATCATCATACCGCCGCCAGCATACATACAATTGCCTACGTTCAGGCAAAACGTTTTGTCTTCATACGACTTGCCATCAACCTCAACCTTTATTGGCACGGCATTGTAGGTAAAAATTACCTTCACCAAGCTCATCCAATATTGTAAGGGGCCAATAGCGGTTTTATTACTGTTCGCATCGCGGGTTACTTCGGCATCAAAGGCCATACCGGCCACATTTATAAAATGGCGGCTATGCTTATGCCCATGCATGTGGTAATAGGCCAAACCCGCATCAATAATGCGCGTGTTGGCAGGGTTTTTCAATAGCTTTATCGCTTCCTTAGGCTCTTTAGGTATGCCCATAGTTTTTATCCAATCGTTGCCTGTGCCTATACTTACTAGGGCAATGGTTACATCGGTAGTGGGTACATTCTTTTGGGCAAACAGGCCGTTTACTACCTCGTTCAAGGTGCCATCGCCACCTACTATCAACAACCTACGGTATCCTTTTTCAATGGCTGTGGTAGCAATGTGGCTGGCATGCAAACTGGCATCGGTAAAGTGTGGCTCATAAACTATGTTCATAGCCTTTAAGTCGGCCTCAATTAGCTTCCAACGTTTATTGCCCCTGCTACCACCGGCAGCGGGATTTACAATAGCGTACCAAGTTTGCTCCATGGACAATTACTGCATAAGTGAACGCCAAAGATACTATAATTTGATACAAGGCTACACCTTGTAAAGCACTGGCTTACTAGGGCTGGCATCCAGCTCAAAAGAGGCAATTTGCAAATTGAGTAGATAAGAACCATCCAAAATTGCACCATCAACATATATCAGTTCGGTAATGGTGGCATCGGCGCGCACGTTGGCACTCGGGTAACGCCAAAAGGCCTTATGTGCCAATAGCTTTCCGCCATCCTCTTCCCTATCCACCGATGGCAAATCAACCAAAAAGTGCTTTACACCAACGCGAGCCATAAACTCCAATGCCTCATGGTGCAAGTAGGGCGGATTTTTGCCCGAATACTGGGAAACCCTTTTCAATCCATCGTTGGGCAGCGTGCGCAGCACCAAAGCTTCGGGGCGCTTGCTATTGAGTTTCTTCTCTATTTGCTCTTTAAATATCACACAATCGCCATTATCCATTTTCACCGGATAGATGCTAATCAACTCCGCCGAAAAGAAAAACGTTTTGAGGCATTGGTTAATGGTGTAAGGTTCGGTACTGATGTGGCCTACACACTCCGTATGGGTGCCATTACCATGCGGATTGAGGTGCACGTTCATAAAATTTACCACACCGCCCTTGGCCGTTGAACCCACAAAACTGCCCATTACAACTGGTTCGGCCGTAAAAGGTGGTGCAAAATAGGCGTTCACACCTTTAACCCCCGGGCGAAGCGGCATAGAAATATCCAGCGGTTCGCTAAGGTTTATGCGCATCTGTCCGGTAGGGGTTTCGATAAATGCCAGCATTACCAAATGTGTTTGGCATAAATATAATCCTTATATCTCTCGAAATTGCGTTTTAGGCGAAAGTTTTATGCCATTGTGTATGGTTATCTTTAGCTTCGTACTATCGCAAGGTAATCTTAAGGGGCGGATTTCGATATTCCGAACCTTGTGGGCCATTTCGTTATTTTGTTACCCATTCAACTCGTATTAAACAGCACTCATGAGCCATAATCCATCAGCCAGCATTAAATCACAGTTCCCGCTTGCCGACGATGCCGAAATACAAGCGCTTGTAGACCTTGACCTTGGCGGCAAACCCGTGGAAGACTTCTTTCAGAACCCGGCACGCAACGATTACAAAATTTCGCCCGACGGCAAATACCTATCGTGGCTAGCGCCCTACCAAGAGCGCATGAACTTGTTTGTACGGTTTATTGAAACAGGCGAAGACCAACGCCTTACCAGCCGAACCGACCGCGATATACCGGGATACTTTTGGGCCGATGCCGAACGACTGATTTATGTGCAAGACAATGGTGGCGACGAAAACTACCACGTGTATACCATAAAACGTGATGGCAGCGGCGAGCGCGACTTGACCCCGTTTGATGGAGTAAAGGCCGAGATAATTGACGACCTAAAAGACATTGATGGACAGATAATTGTAGGCCTCAATAAAAACAACGAAGCCTTGTTTGAGCCTTACCGCCTGTATTTAGATAGCGGCGAACTAGTACAGTTAGCCGAGAACACCGATATGGCCAACCCCATAAGCGGCTGGCTTACCGACCACAAAGGGCGCATACGCGTGGCTACCCGCATGAAAGACGGCGTAAACCAAAGCCTACTGTACCGCGAAACCGAGAACGATGCTTTTGAGGTATTGCAAACCGTTGATTTTAAAGATGGATTATCTCCATTGTTTTTCACCTTCGATGATAAGCAACTGTACCTGAGCAGCAACCTGGGCCGCAACACCAGCGCCATTGTGCGCTACAACCCAGCTACCAAGCAAGAGGAAGAAGTAATCTTCAGTAATGACGAATATGATGTGAGCAACCTGCACTTTAGCCACAAGCGCAAGGTGCTTACGGGCGTAACCTACACTAGCTGGAAACGCCAGATAGTGTTTATGGATGCCGAAGCCGAGCGCATTTACAAGCATTTGTTTGATCTATTGCCGGGCTACGAGGTGGTGCTTACTTCGCACGACCGCGCCGAGGAGCTGTTTGTGGTGCGCACTTACAGCGACCGCAGCTTGGGTAGCTATTATTTCTATAACGCCGTAACGGGCAAGCTGGATAAGCTGGCCGAAGTGAGCCCTAAGCTGAACGAAGCCGAAATGGCCGAAATGAAGCCCGTAACCTACACTAGCCGCGACGGGCTGACCATACACGGCTACCTTACCATTCCGCAGGGCTCGGTGGGCAAAAACCTGCCCGTGGTGGTAAACCCTCACGGAGGCCCTTGGCACCGCGATGGCTGGGGCTTCAACCCCGAAGTGCAGTTGCTGGCCAACCGCGGCTATGCGGTGTTCCAAATGAATTTTAGGGGCAGCACGGGCTATGGCCGCGCGTTTTGGCAGAGCTCGTTTAAGCAGTGGGGCCAAACCATGCAAAACGATATAACTGATGGTGTAAACTGGCTCATTGGCCAAGGCATTGCCGACCCCGCACGCATCGCCATTTATGGCGGCAGCTACGGCGGCTATGCTACCTTGGCGGGCGTTACTTACACGCCCGACCTATACCGCTGCGCCATTGATTATGTGGGCGTGAGCAACCTGTTCAGCTTTTTAGAGACCATACCGCCGTACTGGAAACCCTACCTGGATATGATGTACGAAATGGTGGGCCACCCCGAACGCGACAAAGCCATGATGCACGCCAGCTCGCCGGTGTTTCACGTAGATAAGATAAAGGCCCCACTATTTATTGTGCAGGGCGCTAAAGACCCCCGCGTGAACATTGACGAAAGCGACCAGATAGTAAAAGCCCTACGTGCCCATGGTGTGCAGGTACCCTACCTAGTAAAAGCCAACGAGGGCCACGGTTTCCGCAACCAAGAGAACAAGTTTGAGTTCTATAAAGCCATGTGTGGGTTTTTGCGGAAACACCTTTCGTGATGTACGATGTACGAAGTACAAGGTAAGTAATGTAAAACCTTAGCAATAAAAAATTGTACACCTTACCTTGTACTTTGTACATTTGAACCATGCACCGCCTCACCCGTCTATTATCCATCCTTACCTTGTTGCAGGGTAAAAAGCACTATACCGCCGAGGGTATCGCGGAGCATTTCGGTATTAGTGTGCGTACGGTGTATCGGGATATTAAAGCGCTCGGCGAGCAGGGCATTCCGGTGGGGTTTGAGCCTACCAAGGGATATTTTTTGGTGCAGGGGTATTTTTTGCCACCCGTGTCGTTTAGCAGCGAAGAGGCCAACGCCCTGCTGCTGATGGAAAGCGTGGTGAGCGCCTTTGCCGATAAGAGCATTCAAAAGCACTACTCTACGGCGCTCAATAAGGTAAAGGCAGTGCTGCGCACAGCGCAAAAAGAGCAGCTAGAAACGCTGCATAACCACATCAGTTTTCATGTGCCCGATTGTTTTAAATACGACCAAGAGTATCTCTCGGTGCTGCAAGCGGCTATTACCAGTAGCTATATACTAGAACTAGACTACCAAAATAAGGGCGGCATTGCCAGTAAACGCCAAGTAGAGCCCATTGGGCTGGTGTTTTATGCGCTTTCGTGGCACTTAATTGCTTGGTGCCACCTGCGCCAAGAATATCGCGATTTTAAGGTAACGCGCATACAAGCCATGCGCTGTTTGGATGTGCCTTTCAAAAAAATGGAACACATGCCCTTGAGCGAGTATGTTGAAGAGCTGAAGAAGCATGAAGATTACCAGCCTACTGCTACCTACCCGATAGCTTAAAGTGACCCACGTAGCGGTCCTTTAATTCATCGCCCTCTACCAACCAGCGCATGCTCATAGCGCGGGGTATGCGCACTGTGGTTTCGCGTATGGGGTGGTAGGTGCCAAATACACGGTCCCACACACGGGTGGTTACGCCGTGGTTTTTGCGCGGGTTATGAAAATGGTGATAGAAATGATGCTTGCGCAAAAACAACAATGCAGGCACTGGGTTAGCCGCATGGTAACGGAAGTGGGTGGCTTCGTATATGCCATACATACCCACAAAACCTACAATAAATGCCAAGGCAACCATGAAAGGCAATGCCAGGTTTAACAAAGCAAGCAAGCCTGCCGAAACCACCAAAGCCGCGGTAGCCTTTTTGTAAGCCGGCGCAAAGTAGTTGGCCTTGCTATGGTGCACGGCGTGCTCGGCCTTAAAAAAGTTTTTGCCTTGGTGCTCATGGCCCAAAAAGCGGTGCAGGAGGTATTCGGTCAAAGTCCAGCAGATAATGCCAATGGCCAGCGCAAGGATGATAAACATAAGCTTTATGGATTTTAAATATGCCGTTATTGCTAATAAGATAGTTAAACGGTGAAAAAAGATGCATAGCCAAAAAATCTTTTTTGATTGGAAAAACGGACTGCCATAGGGTTGTCAGTGGGTGAGCCCAACTTTGGGGTATAACCAAAAAAAACTCCATGAACGTTATTGCATTGCTACAAAAAGAGCTAGAAAAAGAAGCTCAAACCACCCGCAAAATGCTAGAGCGCATACCCACCGAGCAGTTTGAGTTTCGCCCACACGAAAAGAGCATGACCTTGAGAGAACTGGCTACCCACATTGCCGAGATACCAGGCTGGGTTGACATGGTGATAACCACCACTGGGCTCAATTTTGCAACCATGCCTTACCAACCTACCCTGCTGCACAACACACCCGATTTGTTAGCTTTTTTCGAAAAGAAACTGATAGATGGCAGGGCAGGTCTGCAAAAAGCCAAAGAAAACCAACTTACCGAAATATGGACCATGCGCAACGGCGCTGACATCTATGACGAAAGCACCAAGTACGAAAGCATACGCGATACCTTCGACCAGATAATACACCACCGGGCGCAATTGGGGCTATACCTGCGCTTGCTGAATATACCGATACCGGGCAGCTATGGCCCTAGTGCCGATGAGAATAATTGGGCATTTGCCTAACTATCAGGGCACCAAATACCAAAATACCCGCTTTACTTAGGTACCAATTGCCCTAGCTGATAATCGGCTAGGGCAATTGGTATTTAACCTTTTAATTTTTAACTATCCCGTTTTGGGGTGCCAGTAGCCATGCCAACCAAAAAGGCATTGCACAAACAAAGTGCACGCAACCTTGTTTAAGGGTTATGCACCAAAAGCCCCACCTGCCTACCAAAACCTGCGCCACCTGTGGCCGGCCATTTGCTTGGCGCAAAAAGTGGGAAAAGGTATGGCACGAAGTAAAATACTGCAGCGAGCGATGCCGAAAGCATAAAACAGATAAGCAGGCAAAACCCT
>CAIOSU010000117.1 GCA_903861055.1 uncultured bacterium | reverse complement strand
TCTGTCAAACGAACAGGAATTTCGTAACCTCTTTTGGTCATTTCTTCAGCTATATCGGAAGGTATTTCGCGACAGGCACAAAATTTCGCATGGTCAATGTGCCAAACAATTTGCTGGCGGGTAGTAGGATTTTTCGGCATGGGGTGAACCCTGTGCCAATCTTTATTCATTGTTACCATGTAGTTACTTTATCCTGCAAAGATAGTGAAGGTAGACGGGCTATTTTTTTATTTATTTTTCGTCCTTAATTCGAAACGTACTTTAACCCAACAATAGAGCCAATTAAGGTGGCAATAAAAAACAACCGCCAAAAAGCTGCAGGCTCTTTAAAAAAAATGATTCCGGCAATTACAGTGCCTACAGCCCCTATCCCTGTCCAAACGGCGTAAGCAGTGCCAATGGGTATGGTTTGGGTAGCTTTATAAAGTAACTCCATACTTATAGTTATCGACACAAAGAAACCTACCCACCATAGGGTGGCAGTTGTACCTGAGGTTTCCTTCACTTTCATTAAGCAAAAGGCAAAACCCACTTCAAACAATCCTGCAATAATGAGTAGTAGCCAGTTCATTTTTTATTTTTCTTAGACACAAGACACATTGTCTATGTCGGTACAAATCATTTTCAAATTAGCACATATCCAAATTCTCAAATTAGTTTGTGCACCCCATCTACCACATCAACCATAAACGCACTGCCTTTTCGGCCAGTGTGGCGGTGGTAGTATTGCTCAATATACACAATGAATGATTCTATGGCGTCCTTTTTTACTAACGCAAAAGCGCAACCGCCAAACCCAGCACCCGACATTTTAGCGCCTATACAGTTTGGGTTTTCTTGTGCACCAGTTACCATGGTATCAAGTTCATGCCCGCTAACCTCATAATCCTCTTTTAAGGAGCGGTGCGATGCAAATATTATAGCACCAAATGCCTCAATATCGCCACGGCGCAAAGCCGCTGCAGCTTCCTGCACCCGGCGTTGTTCGCTCGATACGTGATGCGCCCGTTTGCGCAGTAAAGGGTCCTTTATGAATTTATCAATATCTCTTGGGTCGGCTTGCACTAGGTGCTGTATACCCGTTTTAGATTGCAGCAGAGCAAGTGCCGTTTGGCATTCAGCCAATCGCACATGGTATTTGCTTTCGCTCAATTGGCGTTGTTTGTTAGTATTAAGCACGACCAACCTATAATCGCCAAGTTTCAAAGGAACGTAAGCATGTTCAAGGGTATCGCAGTTAAGTAATATAGCATTACTGGCTTTGCCGTGTGCCACAGCAAACTGATCCATAATGCCGCATTTTACCCCAATAAAGTTATTCTCGGCTCTCTGGGCAATCAATGCTATCTCGGTGCGGTCCAAAGTTTTACCAGCCTGTTCGGCAAACATATACGCAGTAAGCACTTCTACACAAGCCGATGACGACAAACCAGCGCCTATGGGCAAATCAGAATTAAACATTAACTCAGCACCCGTTAGGGCTATGTTTTTTTTCTGCAATTCGCTTAATACACCCAGTGGGTAGTTTCCCCAACCTCGCGTTTCATCATAGGTTATTTCGGCAGCCAATGAACAAACAATATCGCGTTCATCCATGCCCGAGCGCATCCACATTATCTGGTTATCCTCTTTTCGGAAAGCAGCATAAATGCCCCGCGATATAGCAGCAGGCATTACCCAGCCACCATTATAGTCAATATGCTCGCCAATAAGGCATATACGCCCAGGGGCAAAGTAAAACTCAACGGGGTAGGGGTCTTCCCTGCCGTAAAGTTGGTAAAATAGTTTTTGTAAGCTCTTAATCTCCATTTCAGCTTTGCGATTCTTGATAACAGATTAGTGCTTCTCTTAATTGTGGGGCGGTGTCTTCTACCAGTAAGGTATTTGCTGCGGCCCAAGCACCCGTTTCTGACGATGCCAACCATTTTATACGGTCTGCTGCGCGAAGCGGGGTATAAAACTCGATATGGAAAGGGTAATACTTATTGGCATCCGCATATTCTGGGCTGTTTACAGGCCGCTGGTAAAGGCACATCATATACGGGAAGGGCTTGCCGAACAGTGTATCCATTGCTCCAACTACCTGCCTTAATATATCAGCTAAATCAGTGCGCTCTTTTGTGTTCATATCGCTTATACAACTCTTGCCCTGCCTATTCACAATATACACGCCGTATGGGTAATCATTAAACCAAGGTATAAAGGCGGCAAAATGCTCATTTTCCGTAATCATTCTACGGCCATCCTGCATTTCGGTTGCAACCATATCTAATAAAAGAGAGTTGCCAGTTGTGTTGTAGTGTTTTAAACTATTATCCAGTTCGGCTTTTACCTTCAAAGGCACAAAAGGGTATGAGTATATTTGTCCGTGCGGGTGATGAATGGTTACGCCTACTTCTTCGCCACGGCTTTCAAATGGGAATATGTATTTCACTTCTGCATCTGCAGCTAGTTCTTCAAACCGATCTGCCCAAAGGTTAACTAGCTGGTTAATATGTTCTAGCGGCAATTGCGCCAAACCTTTGTTATGGTCTGATGAATACAATACCACATCGCAATGCCCGGCTGCTTTAGCGGTGTGGTAAAAATCGGTTGGTCCGGCTTCCGGTGCAGCATGGCTGGGCGATAGTGCTGGAAAATCGTTGGGATATAACAAAACCCCATACTCATCGGGCACTTGGCCTGAACCAGGACAAAACGGGCACTGGTCTTTAGGCAAATGCGGACGGTGCTGGCGATTGGGCGCCACCATGTTGTATGCACCTAATAAAGGGTTCCAGCGTAAGTGCGACATTCGATTTTTCCTTTTTTTGGCCTGTAAAGGTAACTATAAAATTGTTTCGAGTTTCGCACTTCGACTCCGCTAAGTATGACAAAAGTTGCAGGTTACTTGTTGTGAGTTGGCTTAATTTAAGTCGTTTATGGATATGGTAATATTTATAAATTGTTAGAGATGCTAAGTGGACGGTTTTTAATCATTTAAGATATGCGACTAAACCACTCTAACTCGTAACCCGCAACCATAACTCACCATAAGTCAAAACATATGCTTAATTTCACTCAATGCTCCAAAATGTAAAAGTGAGAATTCAATTAATGGCCGTGCTGGTTGGGCTAGCACTTATGGCTGTAAAGTTTGGAGCCTACTTCCTCACGCATTCCAATGCCATCCTAACTGATGCGTTAGAGTCGATAGTTAATGTAATAGCTGGCTTGTTTGCCTTATACAGTTTATGGTTAGCTGCCCATCCACGCGACGAAAACCACCCTTATGGGCACGGCAAGGTCGAGTTTATTTCAGCAGGTGTTGAGGGAGCGCTGATTATGGTAGCTGGGTTTATCATTTTTGGCAAGTCTATTTATAACTTCATCCATCCACAAGAAATCCATCAAATTGATTGGGGATTGGCTTTAATAGCCTTAGCAGGGGCCATTAACTTCGGGTTGGGTTGGTTTTTGGTAAAAAAGGGCAAACAACATCGTTCCATGACGCTTCAAGCCGATGGTAAACATTTAATGTCTGATGGTTGGTCTAGCTTGGGTTTGGTTATAGGTTTGGGTATAATATTGCTTACCGGTATCAATTGGATTGATAATGCTGTGGCATTGTTATTTGGGCTGATAATTGTGGTCTCGGGCTTGAAATTGGTGCGCGGCTCTGTGGCAGGCATAATGGATGAAGCAGACGTGGTACTTATTAAAGAGCTTATTGAAATACTCAACAAAAATCGCCGCCCCAACTGGATTGATATTCACAATCTGCGCATTATTAAGTATGGTTCAAACCTGCATATTGATGCACACGTAACATTACCGTATTATCTTGATTTGCAAAAGGTACATGACGAGTTGGAGGCAATTGATCACATTGTTACCGATTATTTTGGAGAGGATACGGAGTTTTTTCTCCATCCTGATCCTTGCATACCTTCCAGCTGCCCTATTTGTATCAAAACCGATTGCCCAGTTCGTCATCACGCACCTGCGCACCGAGAAACATGGACATTGGAAAACGTAATGAAAAACAAAAAACACGGTAAGGAAGATAACAGATAGAAAATGAAAGATGACAAACTATCTATTTTGTCATCTCATATCTGGCATTTATCATTTGCCCTTAGTCTTTAGAACTGTCGCCAGTAAAGTAGTCGTCTTTGCGATGGAAAAGAACGTTGAAAGTGGTAAGGCTGCCATATATGCGGGTAATGTACTGTTGCAGGTTTACCTTCTCTTCGTCGCTTAGTTTAGTGTTGGCATTTATCTGCTGCTCCATTACACGAATACGGTCGCGCACCATCACTATTTTATGGAAAAACGTCTCGATAGGAATTTCTTTACCTTTTAGGCTCGTATCTTCTGGCTGCAAAATCATAGTGCCGCCTTTCCACTTATCGCCCATCGGTATCAACATCGTAAAATCGGCAAAGCGCGAAAGTACACCAGCCATGGCTTCTTGCACATCTTCCATCGATAGGGCTTCCTTAAACTTATCAGGCTGGGCCAATACGGTAATGCCATCAAAATCGCGGGCAATATCTTTATCGCCATGGTCCTTAAAAAATACCTTTAGGGTATCCAAGTCGCCACCGGATACTATGCCTTCGCCATATTTAGGATGCTCTACCCGTGTACCAATTCCGTAAGAGTTTGCCATAGTTGCAGTGCTTTTTGTGTTACTAGTGCGCTAAAATATCAAAATTGGGGGAAATGGAAGTGTAGTAAGGCAATAACCTATCATCTTTCATTTCCAAATTTTCAAATCGCCCCGTTTTCAAATTCCACTTCTTATCTTGTGTGGATATGCCTGTATTGCGCACTATCTCCCTACTGTTGCTGGCTTTGGCGTTTGCCGGGGCAACGCGTGCGCAGCAATTATCGCAATTCCGGATGAAAATGATACCGGTGCAAGCTGATACCTTGCAACTGGATAGCCTGTCGCTTTTGCCCAACTCTTTGATGCTCTGGAACGGTGATGTGCGCCTCGATACCGGTGCTTATACCATCGACCCCGTTTCGGCTAAACTTACTTGGAAGCAAAAGCCTGTTGTGGATAGCGTGCAAGCTATATATAGGGTAATACCCTTAAAGCTTGATGCAACGCGGCAAAATAAAGACATTACCAATTTAGCCCAAAACGAGAACTTCCTCCTCGACCCATTTAATTACAACCCAAATGCCAAAGGCACCACTGGTGTCGTCGACTTCGGAAACCTAGATTATAACGGAAGCTTTTCGCGCGGTTTAAGCGTGGGCAACAACCAGAGTGTGGTGCTGACCTCTAGTTTCAATCTGCAATTGCAGGGCAGTTTGGGGCAAGGTATTGAGGTAGTAGCAGCACTAACCGACAACAACGTGCCTGTGCAGCCTGAAGGCAATACACAAACCCTTCAAGAGTTTGACAGGGTGTTTATTCAAATCACCAAAAAACCGCACAAACTAATAGTAGGCGACTATGAGGTAGGCAATCCGCCTGGGCATTTCATGAAGTTTTATAGGAATTTGCAAGGCGGCCAATATAGCGGCCAGTTTAGTTTAACGGATAGCATCAGTATAAAAACCCAAACCAGCCTTGCTCTTGCTAAAGGTCGTTTTAGCCGAAACCAACTACCCGTAACCGAAGGTAACCAGGGCCCCTACAAACTTACGGGTGCCAATGGCGAAACGTTTATTATAGTAATGGCGGGCACCGAGCGGGTATTTGTAAACGGCAAACAACTGGTGCGCGGCTCGGGCAACGATTATGTAATGGATTACAACCTGGGCGAAATTACCTTTACGCCCAATACCATTATAACAGAGGATTTGCGGGTGATTGTGGAGTTTGAATACTCTGAGCAAAACTACTTTCGCACGTTTGTGCATACTTACAATGAGGTGGATGTAACCAATAAACTAAAGCTGCGACTCAATTTTATTAACGAAGCCGATAACCGCAACCAAGCCGTGCAGGCTGACCTGAGTCAAGAGCAAAAGCAGTTTTTGGCAGATATAGGGGATGATTTGTCGCAAGCGCAATACCCTGGCTACAAACCTGTGGCTTTTGAGCCTAATAGAATTTTGTATGAGCTAGCCGATACGGTAATTAATGGTATTGCCTACGATTCGGTTTTTGTAGCTTCGGTGTCGCAAGAGGTGCTGTTATACTCGGTTTCGTTCGCATTTGTGGGCACCAACAGCGGCAATTACCGCCCGGCCAATGCTACTGCCAATGGGCGCATATTTGAGTGGATTCCGCCGGTAAATGGCGTGCCCCAGGGTAGCTACGAGCCGGTGATAGTGTTGGTTACCCCCAAGCGCCGCCAAATGACCACCTTGGGCCTAGATTGGGCACCCACCGCTACCGATACCTTTACCTTGGAAGGGGCCATAAATAATGATGACCTCAATACCTTCTCGAAAAAAGACCAAGGCGATAATGTTGGTGTAGCTACCTTGGCTGGCTACAAAAGGAAAATAAACTTTGGTGCACCCAAAACTGTTGGCGTTTTTACTGCGGATAACACTCTGTTGAGAATGGAAAAGCAACAGCGTTGGTATATGTTGGCGGGCGGAACGTATGAGTTTGTTAACCGCAATTTTAATCCATTAGACCGTTACCGACCCGTGGAGTTTACCCGTAACTGGAACCTGACTGGCCAAGACAGCAGCAAAACCGATCAGCACTTGGCCAATGGCGGTGTTACGCTGGTATGGAACCAGTATGGCAGTGTAGGCTATGATTTGAGCTATTACCAAGTTACAGGCGGCGTTTACGAAGGTTACATGCATAGCATTAGTAGCCGATACGACAACAAGGGCTATAAGCTCAATTTTAGGTTGAGCATTTTGAATACTCAGGGCAATGCTCAGGATTCGCGATTTATGCGCCCTTTACTTACCGCCGAAAAAACCTTTTACAAACTGAAAGGCTGGCGCGTTGGAGGCTATTATGAACATGATAACAATAAGCGCTACACCGCTGGCACCAATAGCTTGCTTGCCAGTAGTTTTGTGTGGACTGATTGGCGGGTATACGTAGCCAACAGCGTAAGCGATACTGCCAAGTACCACACCAAATTGGAGTACATTAGGCGACTAGAGTGGCGGCCAGAGACCACTGGAGATGCATTGAATCTATATTCTGCTAGCAACACTTGGAATTGGACGGGCGATTGGACCAGCAACCCCATGCACAACCTATCATGGCAAGCAACTTATCGCCGATTTGAAGATAGACGCAGCACCAACCAAGAGTTAGATGAGTTTTATTTAGGTAGGGTGCAATATGGCCTTACAGTGTTTAAAGGCGCTATTACAACCAACGTGCTATATGAGCTTGGAGCGGGGCAGGAGCAGCGCCGCGATTTTACTTATCTGCCTGTGCCGGCAGGTGAGGGCAGTTACATCTGGAACGATTACAACGGTAATGGTATACAAGAAGAAAACGAGTTTGAAATTGCCACCTTCACCAACGATACCATGTATATTCGGGTAGCCAACCCTACCAATGAATTCGACCCGGTGAATATAACGGTGTTCAACCAAGCGCTTAACTTAACGCCAGGCAATGTTTGGCGCGGGAAGAAGGGTATCAGGGGCTTTGTGGCCAAGTTCAATAGCCTTACCTCGTTGCAACTCGACCGCAGGGTGTTCCGCGGTGCCAATATATCCCCGTTCAATCCTTTTGTGTTTGACATTGACGAAACGGCGCTGGTGGCGCTCAATGCCAACGTTCGCAATAGCATCTTCTTTAACCGTACCGATACTAAATATAATTTAGAGTACACCATACAAGATAACCGCAGCAAGCTCAATCTTTCCGCGGGTTTCGATGTCCGGACCATTAGGGAGCATTTATTTCGGGTGCGTTCCAATTTTGTGAAAGATTTTACGGCCATCGCCAAGGCTACCTTCGGCAACCGGGGTGGCCGCAGTGGTAATTTTGCCGATCGAAACTACGATATACGCTACTACACTGCCGAACCGGAGCTTATTTATTTGTTCAAGGCCAAATTCCGTATTTCGTTGCAATATGTATATGGCCGTGGGCAAAACGAGCTGGCAGGCGGTGCAAGCGAAAAGACCCAAAACCAGCAAATTACCATCGATTCGCGCTACAGTATCGTTACCAAAAGCAGCATCAGTGCTAAATTTACCTATGCGGCGGTACAATATACAGGCACCGAAAATAGCGCCATTGAGTTTGCCATGCTGCAGGGCTTAAAAGCAGGCAACAATTTCCTCTGGACATTGGGTTTTGACCGAACACTGGCCAAAAATATTCAACTCAACCTCAGCTATGAAGGTCGCAAAACCGGAGAGGCTAGGATGGTGCATATTGGCAGGGCGCAGATAAGGGCGATATTTTAGGCACAAGACACAAGACTTCAGTCGTTTTTTGTGAGAAAGTTCGATGTTGAATGCCATTTTATCCAAAATCGTACCTCGTACATTGTACATTGTACATCAAAAATGCTCCATCTTTGTATCCGCTATGTCAACCAACTTCAACCTCAACAACCTTATCCGTGCCAATGTGCGCAAAATGAAGCCTTATTCATCAGCTCGCGATGAGTTTAGCGGCACGGCGCAAGTCTATCTAGATGCTAACGAGAACCCATTTGATACGGGACTCAATCGCTATCCCGACCCGCACCAAAAGGAATTGAAGAAGGTTATAGCAAAGCTTAAAAAAGTAAAGCCCGAGAACATATTTCTGGGTAATGGTAGCGATGAGCCAATTGACTTGCTGTTCAGAGCTTTTTGCGAGCCAGGCGCCGACCATGCGGTGTTTATTGCTCCTAGTTATGGCATGTACGAAGTAGCGGCCAATATCAATAATGTTACCTATACACAGGTACCACTTACCAGTGAGTTTCAGTTGGATACCGATGCTATTTTGTTGGCTGCTAAGCGCAAAAATGGTGCATTGATTTCGACTAAGCTCATTTTCCTTTGCTCGCCCAATAACCCCAGTGGTAACTTGCTCGATAAGGCTTCAGTGAAACATTTATTGGATAGTTTTGATGGTCTGGTAGTAATTGACGAGGCCTATATCGATTTTGCCGAGGATAAAGGCTGGTTGCCGGAATTGGCAGAATACCCAAATCTGGTGGTTTTGCAAACCCTTTCCAAAGCTTGGGGATTGGCCAGTATTCGTTTGGGGATGGCCTTTGGTAGTGCAGAGTTGGTTGCGGTGTTGGACAAGATAAAGCCCCCTTACAACATCAACGAGCTTACCCAACAAGCGGCAATGAAAGCCTTGCAGCATGCAGACAAAGTGCAGGCTCAGATAAGTGAGTTATTGGAGGAGCGCAGCAAACTTGCCGATGGCTTGAGGCCTCTACCTTTCGTTATAAGGGTATTCCCTTCCAAAGCCAACTTCTTGCTAGTAAAAACCACTGATGCCCGTAAGGTTTATGATTATTGCCTTGAGCGCGGTATTATTCTACGCGACCGAAGTAAAGTGCCAGGATGTGAAGGCTGCGTAAGGGTTACAGTAGGTACCCCAGAAGAAAATTTGAAGTTATTGGAAGTGTTGCGGAAGCTAAAATAACTTCATCGAGTAGCTATTACAGTGCCTCCATTATCGAACTGCTTGGCCGATGTAAGGGTGCCATTGCTGTATACTATTTCACAGAATAGCTTACCATCTGCATCCCAAAAGCGCCAAACACCAACTTTTAAGCCACGTTCATATTGCGCTTGTGCTGTAACTTGGCCTTCGTCGTTGAAACTAGCCCAAACACCATGAGGTTTATTGTGCTTCAACCAACCTGTTTGCGATATCTGTCCGTTATGGTAATGCTTCATTACCGCAATCTTACCATGTTTTTGTTTAAGGAACGTAATGGCAGGCTCAGCAACAATTTGAGCATAGCACAACTGCCAACAAAACGATAGCGAAAATATGGTGAGAAGTAGTTTCAAATATCTTGTGTTAACATTACCTTAATATGAAGGTAATAATAAGCTAACACAGTTACGGCACTCATTGTTCGGAAATGCGTATTATTTTTTGGGTCACTCAATAATAGTAACCTCCGTGCGGCGGTTTTTGGCCCGGCCATCTTCGCTGCTGTTGTCTGCCAATGGTTTGGTGGCGCCATACCCTTTAGCTTTCAATCGTGTTTTATCTATACCCGCGTTTGCTAGGTATCCAACCACCTCATTGGCTCGCTTTTGCGATAGGTCGAGGTTGTTGGCATCGGTGCCTACATTATCGGTATGTCCAGCTATTTCAAGTTTTATAGCAGGGTTTATTTCCAGAAACTTCATCAACCTGTCCAACTCGCTTTTCGATTCGTTTTTGAGCTTATAATTACCTGTTTCGTAAAATACATTGTTCAATACCACAGTGCTTTTTGACGATATCGGCTCCAGCAAAATATCCAGCTTTTGGTAGCTGTTTTGTTTATCAATAGGGAAATTATAGGAGTAGAATAGATAACCAGGCTGATTGATGCTCAGGCCATAATTAATACCAGTAGGCAACGTTAACAGAAACTCTCCATTTTGTACATCAGGCACTATCAGGTTGGTGGTTTGGCCAGTAGCTAGGTCTATAAACTCAATTTTGGGAAGCAATACCTTATTGGTGATCTTATCTTTTACTGTTCCCGTTATATAGGTTACCTTTTTGGGCCTTGCCGCTAGGGGCATTTCAAACCCATATATGTCAAGATTGTTGTTGAGGGTAAACCTATCGGTGGCAAAATATGCTGAGTCGCCACTAAGATTAACAAAAATTCCACCTTCGTAATAGTATGAATTGATGGGGTAGCCCAGGTTGGTTGGTTCGCTCCAACCATCCTCTTGCTTACGAGCATAATAAATATCGGCATCGCCAAAGCCCGGTCGGCCGTCGCTTGAATAATAAAGCGTTTGCCCATCAGGGTGTATGTAGGGCCGCTCGTCAATGGTTGGGGTATTTATGGTTGGGCCAAGGTTTACGGCCATGCCCCAGTTGCCGTCAGGTTGCAACTGGCTTACCCAAATATCTAACATGCCTTGCCCGCCAGGACTTGAGCTTACAAAATACAACGAACGGCCATCGCCACTAATACAAGGCTGTGTTTCTTTATACTTGGTATTGACGTTAGGGCCTAGGTTTACTGGTTTGCCCCAAGTATTGCCAACCCGTTTCGAAACATAAATGTCGCAGCTGCCGTAGCCGCCGCCGCTCTCGCAAATAGTAAAATACAGCTGCCTTCCATCTGGCGAAATACTGTGAGCGCCTTGGTTAGCATCTTGGGTATTAATGTTGCTACTTACCGATATTGATTTGCTCCATGCTGTCTCTTCCCATTGGCTTACTAATATATCTTCTTGCAGGTGCATGGTGCCAGGGTCTTTTATCTGGCGTGTAAAGAAGAGATATTTGCCATCGGCCGTAAGGGCAGGGAAATATTCGTTATCGGCACTGTTTACCCCAGGCCCAGCAGGTTTTGGAGTGAATGCCACAGGGCGTTTAATAGCTTCTTTAGCAAATGTTATGCTACTTTCTAGCAGCTTCAACTCGCCCTCACGCTTTGGGTTTATAGCCCCTACCTTGCGATAAGTATCTAGGTAATATTGAGATGAATCGAATTGCTGGATATAAAAATAGCTGCGCGCCAAATAATAGAACGCTTCCTTACTTTTGTTAGGGTCCACTTTTAACATTTCGATAAAGTGGTGCTTCGATTGACTGTAGTTGCGGGTTTGGAAGTACAAATAGCCCAACCGTTCGTTAGCGAGCATGAAGTCGGGCTGTATTTTCAATGCATCCAGTAGCGATTGCTCGGCCTCTGCAAAGCGGTCCCAGTTAAGGTGCTCCATGCTTTCATTATACAAGTCAAAGGCTTTCTTGTTTACTTTTTGCGGCTGTGGCTGGGCAATAGCTGGTGCAAAGCCCACTAGCAATAGTGCTAAAACCAATAGCCACTGGTTCAAGGTATATCTAAGTACTTGTGTGTTTGTAGCGAAATTTCCCATTTCGGGTGGGCTTTTACATAATCAATAATCAATGGCGTAACTTTCTTGCTAACGCTCCACTCGGGTTGAAGATACAATTTACATGCCGAGTTTACTTGTGCTGCAAACTCTTCGGCCCATTGAAAGTCGCTTTTATTGTAAACGATTATTTTTAGTTCATTGGCAAAAGGAATAACCTCCGGTAAGGGAGCCTTAAATTTTTTAGGCGAAAGGCATATCCAGTTCCAATGTCCACTGAGTGGGTATGCGCCCGATGTTTCAATATTGGTTCGGAAACCCGCTTGTTGCAACTGGGCTGTAAGCTCATCCAAATTGTACATTAGGGGTTCACCACCTGTAACTACGGCCAAACGGCCCGGGTGCTGGGCTGCTTCGGTTACTAGGTCAGCTACTTCCCACCTAGGGTGCGCATCGGCATCCCACGATTCTTTTACATCGCACCACACGCAACCCACGTCGCAACCACCCAAGCGTATAAAGTAAGCAGCATTGCCTTGGTAGTAGCCTTCACCTTGTATGGTGTAGAACTGTTCCATAACTGGCAGGCTGGTAGTTACAGTTGTATTAGCAGACATGGTGCAAATATCGGAAGGAATATTGGTATACCACCACAGTGTATTTTAATAGATTGGCTGTCAATATATTATTATACCCTTGCGCTGTGCTTGTAACTTTTTTTTACGGTTCTCGTACTATCCTTATAGTAGGTCAATTTCAATTACCTAAAG
>CAIOSU010000116.1 GCA_903861055.1 uncultured bacterium | reverse complement strand
TTTTTTAAAGAGCTCCAGCGCGTCTTTTCGCACAGTATCAATTCGAGAATAAGTCCACATATTGAACCCAAAGTCTTCTGCAGTGGCATTTTCAAGTATGGGCACGTAATAACGCTTGTTTAAAAAAAACATTTCGTCGCTAATACGTAATGTTTTTACTCCCAGATTGGCCAGTTTTTTCATTTCTCGAGCAACCCACTGCGGACTCCAAAAACGCATGCCCTTAGAATGCGAAGCATCTACACCCTCACTACTGTCTGTGCGATTGACTATATTAATCATGCAAAAATCGCAAGCGAATTGACACCCCAAAGAGGTATAAATAGCCGCAAATGGCGTTCGCTTGGCATGATCAAACCCAGCGTGCCAGAAATGTGCCCTATACAGGTCTAGTGGTTTTTGCTGAAAGGGCAATAAATCCCATGCATAACCAGGTAGATCATCGTCCATTCTTTCTTGAGGAACAATGCGCTCAGGCGGGTTTAACGTGGGAATAAGAAATCCGCCCGGGCCTTTTTTCTTGTAACCAATGCCCTTGATGGCCTGCAAATCACTTTCCAAATTAGATTTAAGCAAATTTAATAACGCGTATACACCTTCATTTTGTAAAATGATATCAACAGAGTCGTATGCCAAGACCTGCATCGGCAGTGCGCTTGTATGCGAGCCAACAAAACAGATTTTTGTTTTTAGTTGCGCCTGTTTTATTGCCTTGGCTAGCGCCAAAGCGCCTATCATGCTAGTTGTTCCGGAGTTTGGGTTCTGCCCGTATACCACGAAGACCACCAAACTAGCCTTTGTATCAATGACCCGCTTCACCGATTCATCAAGAGATAATCTTTCAGCATCGCAATCAAGAATTCCAACATCAAAACCCTTTGAGCGACAAGCTTCAGCAAGCAACAAAGACCAAGTAGGCGGCTCAATTGCAGCATAAACTTTAGCCAAATCCTGATACGCCTTTGACGATGAATCGGGATTTATAAACAGTACGCTCATAGTATAATTTTCAAAAAATAATTATTGTAATCTAAATTTACACCACGCAGCAATCGTAAAACTGTCTTGTATTTCTGAGCTCCTCAACATTTGCTCAAAATCCTCAAAGCCCACCCAAATTAGCGACCCCAAGCCAACTTCCGGTGTTGTTTGCTGTAGGTCACCTCCCACCTCACATACAAAAAGCATTACAAGCCCGTTTATGACCCCCGCATCGGGCGCAACTATTCCTAGAGGTATTATTGAATCAGCAGTCAGACCCGTCTCCTCGCGTAGTTCTCTTTTTGCTGAACTAATTTCATCCTCACCCGGCTCGATAAATCCATGCGGGATCTCCAATGACCAAGCCTTAATTGGCGGCCGATACATTTTGATCAATCCCACCTGACGCCCTTTAATGGGCAAAAGCGCTACTCCAGAAATACCATTTTTGTTAGTCGTTTTTGGCTCAACCACTAAAAAATCCTTAACCTCTAAACCATTAACTTTATCCACCACATGTTCAAAGAAAATATTGAACTTAGAGTTTTCACACATTAATTTTTTTTTGATCGTTCGCATTTTTAACTTTAAACTGGATCCTAATTAGTTTATGCTTTTAGCAATCTATTTAAAGTTGCTAATTTGCATTTTTCTACTTTAGTAATTTATATGTACCAAAGCACTAAATTCAGCATATTTTTCGAATGCCTAAAGTCATTCGCAGCTCTTCTAATCTTAACTG
>CAIOSU010000115.1 GCA_903861055.1 uncultured bacterium | reverse complement strand
CATCTTTCGTAGTGGTGTTATACCGTCGGCATTGGAGTTTATGGAGCGCGATGCCATCGATTTGGGCCTTAGCTACCTAGGCGACCAAGTAACCATACCCGTAGCCGACGAGGATAATGCGCATCTGTTGATTGAAGTAGACGGCAACAACCTGGATGTGATGATGGGCGATTGCGAAAAAATTACCGAAGTAGTAGAACAATTTGGCGCTGGAGAGATACTATTTGCCGATGGCGAAACCCAAAAGAAAGAACTTTGGTTTTTGCGCCGCAACGTGCCACACGGCGTGAGGGCTACCTCCATTTATAAAGAAGAAGATACCGTAGTGCCGCGTGCAGAACTGGCTATTTTGTTAAAGGGAGTAAAAGACCTTGGACGTGAGTATGGGTTTAAGAGCATTTGCTACGGCCATGCTGGCGATGGCAACTTGCACATAAACATTGTGAAAGGCGACCTTACCGACCAAGAATGGGAAGAAATATTGCCTCAAGGCATCCGAAAGATATTTCAGCTCGTTGTATCCTTGGGTGGTACCCTATCGGGCGAGCATGGTATTGGTTATGTGCAGCGGCCGTATATGGATATTGCCTTCAACGAGGTACAATTGGAACTGATGCGCGGCATCAAACGAGTATTTGACCCGAACGGCATTTTAAACCCAGGGAAGATATTTTGATTTAGGTGAATTGGTTACTAGTTAATTGGTTTATTTGTTGAGGCATTTTAAAATTATTTAATTCTGAAATTCTGATTCAGACAAGATTAATTGAACAAAAAAGGCTTAAATTCAATTATTAGTATATCAAGTCATCATAATCATGGGCACATTCATCCGCTTAACCCTTGTTACAATAGCCTTATTGCTGCTGTCGCTGGCAGCCGGTGCACAAATTGTGACCGACGATAAACCGCAGACTGCAGAAAGACCCCAAAAGCCTGTTGAAGAAAAAATTTGGAAACGAGACCGCTTTTATGTGGGCGGTTTTCCGAGTTTTGGTATTGGCGGCGGCAGTGGCGGAACCTCCATTTCAGCTGGCCTATCGGCCGAAGCAGGATATTTTGTGCACGACCGAATTGCAATAGGAGCGCGTACTTCGTACTTGTTTGGAAGCGTAAAGTACAACAACAACTATTCTTGGAAATACCACCTTATTGGCGGTAGCCCTTATGTGAGGGGATACATTTGGAAAGGTTTTTTTGGGCAGGCTGAGTACCAATTCACCAACTTCCTAAACAAAATTGATGACCCAAGTATTAATGCCACGTTTACACTCCGCAATAGCGCATTGCTTGTTGGTGCTGGCTATCATGATAATTTTGAAGCTGGCTTTGGATATTATTTTGCAGTGCTGTTTAATGTAGTAAATAGTGGCTACTACCCATACCCTAACCCCGATTTTCGTATTGGTTTAACTTATCGTTTTCCTGAAAAGAACTAGGTCTCTAGTATCTAGAAAAAATGGGTGCGAGTGCCACCAGCAGCTGAAAGCCGCATATTGTATTGGTCTTGTGTCTTGTGTCATGTGTCTAACACACGCAAAGCATAAATCCTATCAATCATACCCACCACGGCTAGGCCTTCTTCCGGAGTAGCAGTGGCAGCAGTTTCTCCTCTAAGCGAACGAATAACATTATCTACCATTTGTAAGTGATTGGAGGCACTGCCTTGGTAGCCATTAGGGTATAAGTTTGGTGGCTGAGATGCTGGTACTTCGGGCATGGTGTAGCCATCAATGTTACAGTGTTCCACCCTATCCATATATTGTCCGCTTACCTTTATGGTTCCTTTCTCGGCTAAGATGGTGATGCTACTTTCTAGGTTTTTATCAAAGCAAGAAGTAGAGTAATTAATGGCCCCTGCCCCACCCTGTTTGAATTTAAACTGCACCAGCCCACTATCCTCAAACTCGGTATTGGTTTGGTGGTTGAAGTTGTAAAACTGTGCTTTAATATCCTCTATATCGCCAAAAAGCCAATACAGCAAATCGACAAAATGGCTAAACTGGGTAAACAAAGGCCCGCCATCCAACTCTAGCGTTCCACGCCATCCATCGGGGGTGTAATAGCGGTGGTCGCGGTTCCAGAACAAATCAATCTTTACCATAAACACCTCGCCCAATACGCCTTGCTCAACCACGCTCTTCAACCATTGGCTGGGCGGACTATAGCGGTTTTGCATTACGCAAAATATCTGGCGATCCACTTCCTTTGCCAAATCAATCATGGCTTGGCAATCGGCAGGCTCTAGGGCCATTGGCTTTTCGCACACCACATGCGTATAGAAATTTAAAGCTTGCAGGCTCAATGGAGCGTGAAACCCGTTGGGGGTGCAAATGCTTATTACATCCGCTTCGAAAGAAGAAAGCATAAAAGCATCCAAAGAATTAAAGAATGGCACCGGATAAGTTTTCCAGGCCTCTTTTTCTTTAGTCTCGTCAACATCGCAAATAGCAACCAACTTGGCATCGGGGTGGCGCACAATCTCCTCACAGTGGCGTTTGCCAATGTTACCAAATCCTACTACTACAAATTTGATGGGGGAAGACAAACGGATTTAAAATTTAAAATTCAAAATTTAAAATTAGCCCCAATAACCAATAACAAGTTAACGTATCAACAAACCACAAAGTACGGGTTCAATAGGTTTTCCTTGTTGTAGGTTAAAGGCTCGGCTGTATTAGCTTTAAACACTTGGCGGCCAGCACCTAATGCAACGGCATGTGCTGCAGCTGTATCCCACTCCATGGTGGGGCCAAAACGCGGATATACATCAGCCTTACCTTCTGCCACCAAACAAAACTTCAACGAACTGCCCGACGATAAGTAATCAACGGTTTTACCTTTGGCCTTCAAATCGGCTACAAAATCTTCGGTCTCCTGGGTAAGGTGCGAGCGGCTGGCTACTACCACCACATGCGCCTTATCGGCATACGGTATTAAGTTGTGCTCCATTTTTTGGGGCTCCTTGCCGCGCTGCACACAGAATGAGCCTTTGTCGTGGCCGCCATAATAGCTCACTCCGGTAGCAGGAACATGCACCACACCAAATGTTGGTTTTCCATGTTCTATCAAGGCTATATTTACGGTAAACTCACCATTCTTCTTAATAAACTCCTTGGTACCATCCAGCGGGTCAACCAACCAAAAAGCATCCCATTGCTTGCGCACCTCGTAAGGCACCATCTTGTTTTCCTCTGATATGATAGGAATATGCGGGTAGTGCTCCTTCAATGCCTTTACGATAAT